>NZ_JBDNIJ010000379.1:0-14458 GCF_041688325.1 Ilumatobacter sp. | reverse complement strand
GAGCCGACCACACAGGTGAGAAACCCCAACGCGTCAGGCGACCCCTTGTTCGCTGTGTGGGCTCAGCGTCCGACGACTTCGCTCAGCCGGGCCGGTGACAAGCACGACGTCGGGTGAAGCAGCGCGTTTCAGCCGGTTGTTGCTGTTTGGGCTGCGAAGATCCCGCTGTCCCACACGTCCGTGCGCTTGGTGATCAAGCCATCCTCGACGGTGAACCACATGACGCCCGGGATGTCGATCGGCATGCCGTCGTACAGCGCTGTGAAGTCGTTCCGCACGACAACCTGGGCGTGTGCCGCTGTGCCCTGCTCGACGAGCTCAAGCACCGCGTACCTCCGGTCAACGAACGTCTCTAAAAAGTTGGGGAGCCGTCGGCGGTACTCGTCGATGCCGACGCAGCTCGACGCGATCGAGCTGAGATGCTCGTTGTGGAACCCAGGAGCGACAAAACCAGCAATCTCATCGGGATCGCCTCGTGAGAAGGCATCCAAGTAGCTGGTGACAACGTCGGCTGATGTGCTCATCGCCACGGAACGCTATGCCGTCCAGGTCGCTGACGCGAGATCTTGGGCCCATACTTTGGAGGATGCAGATCATCCGAGGAACCGTCGTCACGATGAATCCGCAACGCGAGATTCTGACCAATGGGGCAGTCGTTGTCGACGGCGCCATCATCGCCCTGGTCGACAACTTCGACACCATCCGCACCATCTACCCAGAATCGGTGGTGACGGGGTCGCCCAGTGATCTCGTGCTCCCGGGATACATCAACGGACATCAACATCTCACGGGGGATCGGCTTATCCAGTCGTCGATTCCCGACAATCTCGCGCCCGGCGAAGCAATCTTCACCTGGGTCGTGCCGGTCCACGCCGAGCACACCGGCGACGACGACGAACTGTCCGCCACGCTGACGCTGGCCGAGTCGTTAACCAACGGCATCACCACAACGTTCGAGGCCGGTACCGTTGCGCACCCCGACCGAATTGCACGAGCGGCCGAACGAGTCGGCGCCCGCCTCACCATCGGAACGTGGGGATGGGATATCGAGCACGGACCGTTCACCGGATCCGTCGACGAAGTGATTGAACGCCAGACCACAGCGCTCGACCTCGTCACGGGCCCGCTTGTGTCGAGCTGGGTCACCCTTGTCGGCCACGACCTGATGTCAGACGAATTGGTTGTCGCCGCAACCGCACTGGCCCGCGAGCGCAAGGTGGGGATGACTTTTCATCTTTCACCTAGCACGAGCGACACCGACAGCTATGTCGCCCGAACCGGCCTCAGCCCACTCGTCCATCTTGATTCACTCGGCGTGCTCGGGCCACACCTGGCGATCGGCCACGCGGTGCACATCGATGACGCCGAGGTCGACCTCCTGATCGAGAGACGTTCCGCCGTCGTGTCATGCCCGTGGGCCTACCTGCGCTTGGGCCAAGGGCTATCGCGTGAGTTCCGACATCTCGACATCTGGCAACGGAACGGTCGAATTGCGCTGGGGTGCGACGCAGAAAACGCCGGCGACATGGTCGATGGAATCCGCGCCGCCGCCCTGTTCACGGGTATGGCCAAAGAACGCGATCTCGACCCAACGGTGTTCGGTGCCCACGATGCACTGGAACTTCTCACAATCCGCGGCGCCGAGGCACTCGGTATCGACGGCTTGGTCGGCTCGATCGAGGTCGGCAAGCAGGCCGATCTGGTCGTCCACGATCGGACCCGAGTCGAATGGATCCCGCCAAGCCCTGATCCAGTCCTCCAGTTGATCTGGGGATCCGACGGGAGGTCGGTTCGCGATGTGTATGTTGCCGGCCAACACGTTGTTGCCGATGGTGAACTCGTCACCGTCGATATTCGTGCGCTCACCGACGATGCCGTCGCAGCAGGCGCAGCGTTGCGCAAGCGAAGCGGCATCGAATCAGTTTCGAGATGGCCACGCCGCTAGTTGGCAAGCAACTCCAACACGCGCTTGCTGCCCTCGATGGTTTCGCGCAAGCCGTCGTACATCGTCCCTCGATTGACCGCCGCCAAGTTGCAACTCACCCCTGCGAAACCCAGGGCTTGCAAGTCGCGGATTTGGTCGGTGCACTGCTCGGGGGTGCCAACGACGGCGAACTTCCGAGTCAAGTCAGCATCGATGAGGTCAAGCATCTCCGGCGGGTCGTAGCGGTTCAAGTCGAAGTACCAGCCGGTCGCATCATCGAGGGTAGCCACGATCTTGCGCCGACGATCCGGATCGACAGGCGGCCCATAGTCGCCAAGGATGTCGAGGTAGTGAGCGGCAAATCGCTTGACGCTGTTCACCGCCAACTCCTCATCGTCAGACACGCAGAGTGTCACGCGGGGCAGCACTTCGATCTCGTCGACATCGCGTCCGGCTCGACCGGCACCTTCAGCGAGCCATCCTCGATAGCGCGCCACGATCTCGGGCGTGAGGTGCCGTGCGCCGACGAGCGCAATGTCAGCGATTTCGCCTGCGAGTTTCATCACGCCCTCGCTTCGCGTGCCGATCGCGATCGGCACAGCCTGCGCAGGCGGCCGGATGAGGCGCGCCCTGTCCAACTTCACCACCTCGCCATCAAGCGTCACCTCGTCGCCAGCAAGGAGGCCGCGCATTGCTGTGATCGACTCACGGAGTGTTTGAACTGGGCGGGGGTAATCGATGCCAAGTTCTTCGAGCCCGGCACCAACACCGATCCCGCAGAAGGCTCGGCCACCAGACAACTCCTGCAGTGTCGCCAGTGCACTTGCGTGGGCCGCCGGGTGTCGCGTGTACGGGTTGGTCACCATGGAACCAATGTGGATCCGTTCGGTACGCGCTGCGATGAGTGCCTGCAATTGATACGTGTCGGGCCAGAGCGCGACACACGAAATTCCTAGGCGATCGAAACCAGCCTCTTCCACGAGACAGCCGAGGTCGACGACTTCCGCCGGTGCCATACCCGGCGTGATCTCAGCTTCGAAGGTCATGCCATACCTGTCGATCGACCGGCCTAGAGCAGCGGCCACTTAGATTTGTCGGGCAAGCCAGAGCGAGCCGTAATCGCCTCACCGGCCATCTGACAGCGGTTGTAGAACGTGGCTTCGTCAATCGTGGTCATTTGACCGTTCTCGACGACCTTGGCACCATCGACAAACACCGTGTGCACACCGCGCCCGTCGGCAGACCACACGAGTTGGTTCGCCACGTTGAGCAGCGGTCGCCACTCGGGCCGATCGGTGTCGTGCAACACAATGTCGGCGCGCTTGCCGACCTCGAGTGAGCCAATGGTGTCTTGCATCTGCATGGTCTTGGCGCCGCCAAGCGTGGCCATCTCGTAGGCCATCTCAGCCGGGAACATCTGCGGGTCCTGACGAGCGTCTTTGAACAACCCGGCCACCAAATACGTTGCCCGCATGAGGTCGGAGTAGTTCGATGCGTTGTTGCCGTCGGTGCCGATGCTGACGTTGATCCCCAGCTGCACCATCTCGGGAAACTTGCCGACCTGAGTGACCCCGTAGCTGACCTTCAACGCGGTTGTCGGGCAGTGTGCGACGTTGACGCCCATCTCGGCCATCACCGCGAGTTCCTGGTCGTCGATCTGGACACAGTGGGTGATCGCCACGTCATCACGCAGGATCCCCAGTTCGGCGAGGTGGATCATCGGGCGCTGGCCGAACTCGGCAATAAAGCCTTCAGGATCCATCTTCGCCGGCGACATGTGGAAGCTCATGCCGGTGCCGTGCTCGTCGGCCAACTCGCGCGCTGCCTTCCAGAGGGGATCCGAGGCTGTGGTGTGGCCGACCAGGGTCGACCACGTGCCTACCCTGGCGTCGGGAACCGAGCCGTGGTCGACCAACTGCTGCTGCAACATGTTGATTGCTGCATCGGTGTTCTGTTTATAGACGTCCGGTTCTGGGGGAAGGTCCCACACCCAATTGCCGACTCGCCCGCGGATACCGACTTCCACGAGGCCGTCGATGACCTCGTCAAGGAACCGGATCGTGCCCGCTTCGAGAAAGGTCGTCGTACCGGACTTCAACATCTCGACCGCCGCGAGCTGCGCCGACAACCGTTCCTCTTCAGCGGTGTGGACGGCATAGAGCGGGCAGAGCCACATGAACACATTCTCTTCGAACGGAGTGTCGTCCGGGACGTAGCCCCGTGTCAACGGTTCGCCCGTGATGTGAATGTGAGTGTTGACCATCCCAGGCGTCACAACGAAACGGTCGCTCCCGACGGTCTCTTTCGCTGTGTACAGCGCTTCAAGGTCGGTCTGCTTACCGACGTCGACGATTGTGTTCCCACGAATTGCGACTGCGCCGTGGCGAATCACATCACGGGTCGCGTTCATCGTGACGACGTGGCTCCCAATGATGAGGGTGTCGATCTGTTCGGTCATGAAGTCTCCAGACTCTGGCGGGGCTTACTCGCAATGAAACTCTGTTGAAAACCGATCGGCTCGACGAGCCGAACGTCAACGAAACCTGCAGCACGGATCCACTCCGAGAATTCTTGGTGCGTGAAGCACAAGCCCTTTTCAGTGCTGGCCATCATCGTGGTCCCCATGATGACAGCGTGCTGATTGAGTTTGCGTTCGATGTCGGTGAAGTAGTCAGCAAGAACGAGTCGACCCTCTGGCTTGAGGGCCAAGAACGCTCGCTCGATCATGTGTTGAGCACCAGCCGCACCTTCGGTGCGGCAGATGTGGCCGAGCACGACGATGTCGTAACTTGCGGGCTCAATGTCAATCATGTGGAAATCGCCAGGGCGGAACTCACAACGTTCGATCACCCCGTGCTCAGAGGTTTTGGCTTCGGCCACACCGATGACACCGGGGAGGTCGTTGATCACCGCTGAGCCGCCGGGACATCCGTTGAGCATCGCGATGGCCCAGGGCGCGCCACCGGCTCCGAGGTCGAGAATTTTGGGCGCCCGCATCGCTGAGTAGCGGATCTTCAGATCGGCACGAGTCGCACAACGGAACATCGTCGTGAACGTTCCCTCGACCAAGGGAACGTAGAAAGCTGCGGCATTGTCTTCGATCGGGGTGGCAGGACGGCCGTTGCGAACCGTGTCGGCAAGCCGGGTCCAATTCTCGTGGGGCCCGGGCGCCATCGGAATCAGGTCGGCCATTGACGCGGGACCGTCGGACACCAAGTAGCGCTTCGCCGCATCATTGAGTTCGTAGATGTCGGTGAACTGGTCGAGGAGTTCGAGGGCGACAACCCCGTCGAGGAGCGCTCGAACATGATCGACGGGCGAATCGAGGGCGAGGGCAATGTCTTCCACCGGCGACGGGCCCAGCCGCTGCAACGTGTCGAAGACGTCGAGCTCAAGCGCTGCAAGCAAGATGTAATAGCGGCCAAGGCCTTCGATCGCGGCCCATACCGGCGCCGCCGGAGGCGGCTTGTAGTCGGTCCACGGGCGGCCCGCGTGGGCCATCGTGTGTGTCTTCTTCATCTCCGGATACGGAGCGTCGCGCGGTTCGTGCATGCTGATCGAAGCCCCTTAGGGCTTCAGCACAATCTTGCCGAAGAAGTCGCTCTGCATCATCTTGTCGTGTGCCTGACCTGCGTCGGCAAGACCGAACTCGGAATCGATGACGACCTCGAAGCCAGCGCCGCAGAACATGTCCCAGACCGGGCCGAACTCTTCAGGTCGGTACGGGTCAGAACCGAGGATCTTGATACCCGAATGGAAGAGATAGCCCAGCGAAGGAATCGTTGCCTCGTCGCCCGAGGAGTTGCCGCAACTGACCAAGCGCCCGTGTACCCCGAGACCGAACAGCGAGGGGCCGAACAGGGCCGTGCCAACGTGATCAAACACCATGTTGACCCCGGCACCATGCGTGACCTCGCGGGCAAAACCGGCGACATCGGTAGTTCGGTTGTTGGCCACGTAATCTGCGCCGAGCGCCAATGCGCGCTCGCATTTTTCGTCGGTTCCGGCCGTGGCGAGCACGGTGGCGCCAGCCTGTTTGGCCAGCTGGATGCCCGCCGTCGACACACCTGAACCGGCGGCGTGGATCATCACGGTCTCGCCGGCCTGCAGTTGACCGACATCGAACAGCGCGTGCGCAGCGGTCAGGAACGCTGTCGGAAACGTTGCGGCGTGTTCGAGAGGCATGGCGGCGGGCACGAGGTACACGTGCGAAGCCGGGACGAGACACTTTTCGGCATAGCCCCCCGCAACGGTGCCTCCAATGATGCCGAGGTCTCCGTACAGATCGCCACGGCCAGCGAGCTTCGAGTTCTCTGCCACACCCGCAAGCGACGGATCGACGACGACACGGTCACCGACCGACACATTGGTCACGGCATCGCCCACGGCTGAAACAGTTCCGGCGATGTCCATGCCCGCGATGTGCGGAAATTCGAAGCCCGGCATCTGGAACCAGCCGGCGCGCTGGACGAGGTCGAGTCGATTCAGTGACGTCGCAGCCACGTCGACAATGACATCGCCCGCGCCCGGTTCGGGGTCGGCGACGTCGATGAACTGAAAAACCTCGGGGCCTCCGACTTCGGTGTACAACGTCGCTTTCATCGGTGATCTCCGTACTGTCCGTCGGTTGCGCTCATCTACTGCTGGACTCTATGGTAAGACCAACAGACCAACACACACGAAATGTGCGCACAACATGTTCTTCATCTTCTGCTCCCCACCTCGTTCGGCCGCCGCTCGTGAGTAGCTCTCCGCTTGACGGATGCTGGTACGCCGTTGCGATCAGTGCAGCCATTGGCGACCAGCCCCACCCCATCGAAGTGCGCGATCGGGCGTACGTGCTGTGGCGGGGCCCGGATGGGACACTTATTGCGGCCGCCGACCGGTGTACGCATCGAGAAGCCAAACTGTCGCTTGGCACGGTCACCAATGGCTGTCTGCGCTGCCCGTACCACGGGTGGGCCTTCGGCGACCGAGGCCGATGTGTCGGCGTCCCCTCACCAGGCCCAGGGGCAACGATTGCACCCACTGCTCACCTGAGTCCGCTCTCGGTCACCGAGCGCTACGGGCTGGTCTGGTTCTGCCCGGCCGAGCCCACACAACCGGTTCCGCACCTCGGAGTCGACGACGACAGTTCGTTCACCCGTCTCAACACCGCAATGGAGGTCTGGAACTGCTCGGTCACGCGGATGATCGACAACATGCTCGATGTCGCACACTTCCCGTATACGCACGCCGGAACTTTTGGGCGCGAGCAAGAACGGACCGTTCCCAACTTCACCCTTGAGCAGCTCGACGACACGTTCCACGGCTACACCTACTCGGTCACGGTCAACAACGAAGGAGAAGCGAAGTCGATGTCTGGCGGTGGTGACGACGTCATCCAGCTCGACATGTCGACGGGGTTCGCGCTCCCCTTCTCGGTGCGCAGCACCATGTCGTACGAGAACGGGATCGAACAGACGCTGTTGATGACCGCATCGCCCATCAGCGCGGAGCGCAGTTACTTCACCTTCGTACTCTGGCGCAATGACGACGTCTCAACAACGGGCCAGCAGATCGTCAACTTCGAGCGAGAAGTGGCTCGCGAGGATCGCCAGATGCTCGAACAGTTCCCAGGGGAGCTCTCGCTCGATCGTGGAGCGCTCGTTGACGTGCAGTCCGACAAGGCGTCCCTCGAATGGCGTCGCCGCTACAGCGCGTTGATCAACCCGGCGAGCTGAGCTACTTCATCGCTCATCGTTCCCTACTCGTTCCCTACTCATTGCCTACTCCATTGCTGCCGCGGCTTCATACCGGCTGACGAGCCAGGTGTTGAACTGCGCGAGCACACCCTCCTGCCAGGCGTAACGACCTCGCGGGGCGAATCGGGACTGCATGCCGAGTTGCACCGACACGTTGGTCGGCATGTCCTGCCGGTTGAAGTTCGACACGCCAGCAATGGCCTCTTCGAGGGTGTCACCGAAGTCAGGCAAGTCGATCGTCGAGGCCGGAAAGATGTACGCCATGCTCAACGCGTGGGTGGTCGGGCCGGTGGGGTCAACGTAAAACCAAAACGCAGAGTCCGACTGGAACCCCATGAGGAGCGACGGCGCGACCAGAGCGAAAACGACGCGCTGGCGCTCTTCGAGCGTGGTCCCAGGCAACGGCGGGAAGAGCGCCTTGAACGTGGGGTTGAATCCGCCATCCGGCTCGACGGTCTCGTTGCAGCCGAACATCGCGACATCGCCCGGGTCCGGATCGGAGTACCAGGCCCCTGACGACGGGGCGAAGTCATGGATTCCTTGATGCAGCCGACTGTTGTGGTACATCTCCATGAAATTCTCGATCATGATTTTCCAATTGAACGGGACGTAGGGAATCGTCACCGGGTCAACCGTCACGAGCGACTCAACGGCGTAGTTCGCGAGCACTGCGTCGAGCTTCGCCAGGCGCGGAGCAAGGGGCTCGGCATCCGAGTCGAAGTTGGTAAAGACGAAGCCGTTCCAGATTTCGACGGGCAGGCTCGGAAGCTGGACATCGGCCATGTCAAAGCCGGGCGTCTTGCTCATCTCGGGCGCGCCGATGAGTTGGCCGTCGAGGTCATAGACCCAGTAGTGGTATGGGCATCGGAACTGACGCGTCGTCCCCGACTCAAGATCGGGCGGGTCGAGCATGTTGTCGTCTGTCCTGTCGACCGATGCCGTGATGCACATGGCTCGGTGCTGGCACACCGCCGACATGACACGAATCGATTCGTCCTTCGAGCGCACGACGATCAGCGGTTCGCCAGCACGCGTGACCGAGAGGTAGTCACCGACCCCAGGAATCTGCTCCTGGCGGCCGACGCACAACCAATCAGCGCCAAACACAGCGTCCATTTCGAAGCGGTGAAACTCGGGGTCGGAATACACCGCCGGAGGCAGGCCGACCGCCTTCGTAAACGAGCCGCTCGACTTGAAGAGGGAGTCGACTGTAATGCCAAGTGGTAAGACCATCAGACCACAGACTAGTTTGCAGGGGTACTGCACGCCATCAAAGGGGCACCATGACTTATCCCAACACACTCGTCTTCGTCGACTTCCCGTCCGACGATGTCAACGCGGCACGCGCGTTCTATGCCGAGGTCTTCAATTGGGAAGTCGAAGATCGGATCGCCGACGTCTTTGCACGCATCGTCCCTGGTCAAAATCAAAAGATCGACGACGGTTCGCAGGGGCCGAACGGCAACCTCCACATGGGCATCTCAAACGCAGCCGACATGCGCCCGCGTCCGCCAAGTGCGCCGCAGGAACCCACGAACCTCAGCGGGCCCGGCCGGTCGATCCGAGCCTGGATCCTGGTCAGTGACGACGACACCTTCGAGCGCATCCTCGAAACTGCGGTCCGCCTTGGGGCCACAGAACTGTGGCGCGACCACTTCTGGACCGACTTCGGTGGGGCGAACGCATCGTTCATGGACCCATGGGGCAACCAGATCATGCTGTGGGCACACCTCGATGGCGTCGAAGTCGACCCAGATACCCACGAAGTCATCGGCGACACTCCGCTTCCAGAGGGCTGGACCATCGAGTAGCCATTCAGGATCGGATGCTCGCCACCGCTGCACACAATGCGGGGCGGTTCGGCCCAACAGCGAGCAACATCACCACATCGTCGGACACAGGAAGCCACGCGGCACGGCACCCGTCGAGCGTCGTCACACGCGAGGCTCCTGCGTCGACGCCGACCAGCACTTCAGACAGAACGTGCCGAGCATTGCCCACCGACACCACGCTGCCTGACCCGGCAACGTTCGGGCCGAACGTCTCGTCGTGGTGGACGAGTGGGTGCCCGCCACGTTCGACTCGCAACACCAGTCGCAGGCAACCCGAGGATTCATCCGATCGTCCGAGAGAGATCTCTTCGACGACCCGACAGGTCGCCGACTCATCGAGATCGACAGTCGTGGTGATGGTGTGGTCGGACCCAATGACTGACACCGTCGGTTCGCCAACCCACTCCAGGTGGGCGTCCACACCAACCGTGCAGCGCGTTGCCATCGTCGACGGCGCACCTGTCGGGCCCGGCAGCACGATCGTTGACGCCACGGTTCCGATGTTGGCACGCGCACCTGCACGGACTGCGATGTCGAGTGAGAGCTCGTCGCCACCTACTGGCGCTGCCGCGGACGCAGCAATCAGAATCCGTTCACCACACTGGCGAATGCTGAACGGCGGTTCTGAGTACGACGACTGGAGTATTGATCGCGACGCTCCCTGACCGCTGGCGACGACAATCGAGCCGTGGCCCTTCACCGCCGGCGCGCCGCAATCTGAGCTGTCACCCATTCAGCAACCTCACGTGCACCTGATTGATCAACCAGCGACGTCGGGATCACTGGCCGACCATCGCGCCGGTCTCGCGCATCGCTCAACATCCGATCGACGTCAGACCCGACGTACTGCGCAAGGTCAACCTTGTTGATCACCAACAGGTCAGCCATCGCAACACCAGGGCCGCCTTTGCGCGGGACGTCATCACCGCCAGCGGTGTCGAGCACGAAGATCTGCACGTCAACCAAGCCTCGGCTGAAGATCGCTGTCAAGTTGTCGCCACCAGACTCCACCAGGGTGAGATCAACATCGCCATGCAATTTCTCCAGTTGCTCAACCGCATCGAGGTTGGCCGCGATGTCATCACGAATCGCGGTATGCGGGCAGCAGCCGGTTTCGACCGCGACGATGCGCTCCGTCGGCAGGGCAGCTGCCTCGCTCAGCGCGTCAGCATCTTCGGAGGTGAAAATATCGTTGGTGACGACCACGATCGACAGCCCGTCGCGCAAGAGCGCACACAGCGCGCCGACAAGTGTCGTCTTGCCCGAGCCGACCGGGCCGCCGATGCCGACGCGCAGCGCGCGTCGGGTCTCGACATCAGCGCGGCCAAGCGGCGCCGAGTCCTGGAGGAAATTGTCATGGGGGATGTCGTGTGGGGGCATGTGTCTCGATTCAGGCAACGAACAGGCGGGCGTCCCAGCGCCCGTGATCTTCAGCAAGGATTTCAGTCAGCGAGCCACCGCACGCGGGAAGTTCGGCCACTGGCGCCGTGGCCCACGAATCGGCATCAACCATCCATTGATCGACCTCGCGTCCAACACGCGCCTGCGCTGCAGCCACCGTCATCGGATCGAGGCCCAGCAGCCGGATCGCGGCAGACGTGACCGCTGCGGCCAGATGGTGGAACGACAACGCAGCAGCATCGTGCGGCGTGCCGCCGGCGGCGGCGACGAATGCACCGAGAACCACCGGCTGGTGTGCACCAGATGGAGACCGTGCGACCACGTCGACAATGGGGCCGCTCCAGACCGTCGAGCCGGCGCGCAACATCTGGCGGCCGAACCGTCGGCTGGCGTCGCGTAGCTTTGGCGACGGGACGCGCGCCGAGTACTCGGCGTCGATCTCGGCAAGCAACGCGTCAGTCGGATCAGTCAACGCGGCGACATGGGCACAGAACGCAGCGTCGACCTTTCCAGTCGTCGCGAGCCGACCGATGAGATACCGCTCGAGCGTCGCATCGTCGCGCACATCACCAATGCGGGCGGCTGCTTCGACACCCGCTGAGTTCGTGTGGCCGCCCGCCGGGAACCGACCGTCGATCAGCATCATCAGCGCCGAGTTCACGCGTCGCCCGCCGTCAGTCGTGCCATCCGTAGTGCCATCAGTACAGGAAGTACCGCTGGGCCATAGGCAACGACTCGGCTGGCGATTCTGTGATCAAGTCACCGTCGATGCGCACGGCGAACGTGTCCGCATCGATCTCGATGTCAGGCATCGCATCGTTCAGCGTCATGTCGACCTTGCCCACGCTGCGCGTGTTCGCAACGGGTACGAATCGGCGCCGCACGTTCAGCCGATCGGGGAGGCCATCATCGAGCGCGGCGTCCGAAACCCACGCAAGCGAGAGCCCAGGGGCAACACCGGGAGCAGCACCGAACATCGGCCGGGGGAGCTGGGGCTGTGGCGTGGGGATCGAAGCATTGGCATCGCCCATTTGCGCCCAAGCAATCATCCCGCCCTTGACCACGACGTGCGGTCGCACACCAAAGAAAGCCGGGTCGTACAGGACGAGGTCCGCAAGCTTGCCGACCTCGACGGACCCTACGTCGGCTGCCAGGCCGTGGGCGATTGCCGGACAGATCGTGTACTTCGAGATGTAGCGACGGGCTCGCAGGTTGTCACCAGGGCCGTCAGTTGCATCGCCGATCGACAGCGCTCCTCGACGCAGCTTCATCACATGTGCGGTTTGCCAGGTCCGCAGCACCACCTCGCCGATACGACCCATTGCTTGACTGTCGGAGCCGATCATCGAGATCGCTCCCATGTCATGGAGGATGTCCTCGGCAGCAATCGTCGACGGCCGGATACGGCTCTCGGCGAACGCCAGGTCCTCCGGCACGGAAGGGTTCAGGTGGTGGCAGACCATCAACATGTCAAGGTGTTCAGCAACGGTGTTGACCGTGTGCGGCCGAGTCGGATTGGTCGAAGACGGGAGCACATTGGAGTGCGACGCGACTTTCATGATGTCTGGGGCGTGGCCGCCCCCGGCGCCTTCGGTGTGGAACGTGTGAATCGAACGCCCGGCAATCGCGGCCAACGTGCTCTCGACATAGCCAGCCTCGTTGAGGGTGTCGGTGTGGATTGCGACCTGCACTCCCGACGCGTCGGCAACGGTCAAGCAGGCGTCGATCGCGGCGGGCGTAGTGCCCCAGTCTTCGTGCAACTTGAACGCTGCTGCCCCGGAACGCAACTGCTCCCACATTGCTTCAGGATTGACCGTGTTGCCCTTGCCCATCAGGGCAATGTTGATCGGCCAGTGATCGAGGGCTTCGAGCATCCGCTCGAGGTACCACGATCCCGCCACGGTGGTGGCCTTGGTGCCTTCGGCAGGCCCGGTCCCGCCACCGATGATGGTCGTGACTCCTGAGGTCAACGCCTCGTCGAGCAGTGTTGGCGAGATGAGATGGACGTGGCAATCGATGGCTCCGGCGGTGAGGATCTTGCCGTTCCCGGCGAGGATCTCGGTCGAGGGCCCGATGACAAGCGCTGGGTCAACACCGTCCATCGTGTCGGGGTTACCGGCTTTGCCGATCCCGACGATCCGTCCGTCTTTCACACCGATGTCGGCCTTCACGACACCCCAGTGGTCGAGGATCACCGCACCGGTGATGACGAGGTCAGGTGCTCCTTCAGCGCGCGTTCGTGTCGACTGCCCCATCGACTCGCGAATGACCTTGCCGCCGCCGAAGACAGCTTCGTCGCCACCTGAGCAGTAGTCCTCGGTGACCTCGATCCACAGCTCGGTGTCGGCGAGCCTGATGCGGTCACCCTTGGTCGCCCCGTACAGATTGCGGTAGCGAGATCGATCGATTCGGCTCACGACAGATCCGTTGGTTCGTCGAGCCGACCAGCGGTCTCGCCCCGCAGACCCGGTATCACTCGACCACCCACGAAGGGGACGAGGTCGACATCCGTGGCGATGCCCGGTTCGAATCGAATGGCTGTTCCCGCAGGTACGTCGAGCCGACGGCCATGGGCCAGCGGGCGATCAAACCGGAGCGACGGATTCGCCTCAGCAAAGTGATAGTGCGAACCGACCTGAATCGGGCGGTCCCCACCGTTTTCGACACGCAACGTCAAGACGTTCCGCCCGACATTGATTTCGATCGGGACGTCAGGGCCTGCAATCTCTCCAGGAATCATTCGCTCACTCCGATCGGGTTGTGCAGCGTGACGAGTTTGGTCCCGTCGGGAAACGTCGCTTCGACTTGGACGTTGCTCATCATTTCGGCAATGCCTTCCATCACGTCACCGCTCGTGAGCACGTGACGGCCTGCGTCCATCAGATCGACAACGGTCCGTCCGTCGCGTGCAGCCTCAAGGACCCAATCGGTCAGGATCGCCACCGACTCGGGATAATTGAGCTGCAGGCCGCGGGCCATCCGGCTGCGGGCTACGTCTGCGGCCACGTGGATCAAGAGTTTTTCTTGTTCGTGCGGTGTGAGATACATGTGGGCCCTTGAACGTGATGAGTCAGCGGTCGAGAATCGAATGCGCTATGCCGGCGTGGCAACCAACCGTGCCGTCGACAACTTGTGTAATGCCAAGGTCGCTCGCCACCGAGGCGAGCGAGTATGCCTCGTCCATTGTGAAACCGCCTTTGTCCACCATGAGTTTGAGCATCTGTTCTGCCGCCATTGCCATCGCCGTGCCGAGGCCGTCGACGCCCTCCTCAGGGCCACCGGAGAAGCCGTGGGTGTACCAGTGGGTGTCGGTTCGGAGTAGCGGGGCTGCAACCGGCAGGTCATTGGCCAACGACAATCGCAGCGTGACATCCAGCGACGCCTCGATCGCGGTGCCACAGATCTCGCCGTCGCCTTGGGCGAAATGCGGGTCTCCGACATAGAAGCCAGCACCCTCATGAAAGACCGGGTAGTGCACAGTGGCGCCCGGGCCGAAGCGCCAGTTGTCGACATTTCCGCCGAACACGCCAGGCGGGATGCTGCTGACCCGGCCACCT
>NZ_JBDNIJ010000378.1:0-4285 GCF_041688325.1 Ilumatobacter sp. | reverse complement strand
TGACGGCGCCAGCGGTCGATCGAGAGCGCAGCGCCCGTCGGCATGAAGGCCAAGATGAGCGCGAAGTTGCAGAGAAGAAAGTCGCCCGAGTTCAGAATCACAGGATTGCGTCGCTGCACCGCCACGAGGAGAACGAAGGTGAGCACCAACCATTCGGTCGGCCGCCAGCCGAGAGTGATCGCTACCGAAGCAATAAGCAGCGCGCCGATCGCGACCCACACCGCCCCGGTCGATTCAAGTGCGAACCAGTTCCAGACACCCTGCGACGCGAACTCGATGGGGACTAACGCGTCGGAGCCCAGCAGGCCGCCGACATCGAGCGCCATCGTCGCAGTCCACCCGAACACGACGAGCCCGAACAGAATGCGCATGATCGCGACAGGCCAGGCGGGACGCTCTCGCAGAAAGAGTGCGTGAGCTGCGGCGTCGAACTGCGATCTCGTCCGTTCGAGCAGCGCGGCTGCGAGATCAACCATCGGCACCCTCCCAGACGTGGAATTCGAACTCGTTCAGTTTCGTGTCCGCGATGCCGTCGGCGGTGAGTGGTTCGAGGTCGCGCCAGCGTCGGAGGAGCCGAACACGAACGGGGAGTTCGTCGCCCCGTGCGACGTCTCTCGCGATCCACGCTGCTGACGAGTCCCAGTAGCGCGCGTTCGAATCGAGGCGGACCCGCTCTTGCCATTTGCGCCATCGGTAGGTCCGGTAGGCGCCGATTACTGGGCCGAACTCTGGCAGCCTCCATTCGGTCGTGGTGCCGTCGGCAAACTCGGCAACGGCCACAACTTCGAGGGTTTGGGCGCGCGGGTTCGGGCTAAACACGGACCAGTTCTGTTCGAAGCCGGCATTGACCGCTGGCGACCACACCACAGCGACCATGTCGCGGGCCGGGCTCGCAGGGAGATTCGGTCCGACGATCCAGACCGACATCACCACGACCAGCACAGCCACAACGGCCTGACCGACGCGGGTGTGGATCAGGGCTGTGTGCGCATCGGTGCGCTCTGTGGCGTCGAGCCCGGACATGGAGCGGACCGTATCGCAGAGGTCTGTGATCGGCCGCGAATGTCGGTCTCGTGCGATTGGACTGTCACATCTATGTTGTCACACTTTGGTCAGACCGGAGTGTGACAGGCAGCAGTCAGAACTCGGTGTGGCAGTCCAATCGCTGGGGTGAGTAGCGGCTCAGGTTTCGAGCTGGCGAGCGAGGCCTTCGACCGCCTCAATGAACTCCTCGATCATGTCCATGACGACCTGGCCGGACGATTTCGTCTGGTTCATTGTGCCGACGATCTGGCCGACGAAGTAGTTGGCCAACTTCTCGGCACCCGACCCCTTCGTATAGGCGGCGCGGGCGATGCGCTTCTGAGCTTCGGTTGTCAGAATTGGTTGCAGCGGCATCCCGAGGGGGTCAGGGCGATCGGCGCGTTCCCACTCTTCGGTCCAGGCCGACTTCAACATGCGGGCGTGCTTGCCGGTGAGTGATCGCGAGCGGATCGTGTCGGCCGATGTCGCGGCGAGGAACTTTGCTTTCACGACCGGGTGTGTCTCGGCTTCATCGGTTGTCAACCAGACAGAACCGCACCAGACACCTTCAGCACCGAGTGCCATGGCTGCTGCCATCTGGCGGCCGCGCCCAATACCACCAGCACCGAGGACGGGGATGTTGACGGCGTCGACAATTTCGGGAATCAGAACCATCGAACCGATCTCGCCGGTGTGGCCACCCGCTTCAGAACCCTGGGCGATGATGATGTCGACGCCGGCAGCCTGGTGGCGTTCAGCATGCTGAGGACGCCCGGCGAGCGCGCCGATCAGCTTGCCCTCCTCTTTGCAGCGGTCGATGAGGAACTTTGGCGGCGGGCCGAGCGCATTCGCGATGAACGCAGCGTTGCTGGCGAGTGCGACATTGAGCTGTGGCAGGGCGGCGTTCGCGCTGAACGGTGCGTTGCCGTCGTGGCCACCAACGGCTGTGTTCGAACGTGTGGTCGTGTCGTCGGCCGGCAATTCCGGGACGTCGTAGCGTTCGAGAATCTCATCGATGAACGCCCGATGCGTGTCGGGGATGAGCTTCGCGATGTCTTCGAGCGTGTAGCCGCCGTCTTCGTCGCCGGCGTATTTGGCTGGCACGATCAGGTCGACGCCGTACGGACGGCTGCCAATCTCGGCCTCGATCCATTCGAGGTCGATCTCCAACTGCTTCGGCGAGTGGGCAACTGCGCCGAGTACGCCGAGGCCGCCAGCCTTACTCACCGCGGCGACGACGTCACGGCAGTGGCTGAAGGCAAAGATGGGGAACTCGATACCGAGCAGTTCGGTGGCAGCTGTCTTCATGTCTCCCATTGTGCCGCGTGCCGCCATCCGGGGCGGGATTGGACGACGTGCGGTCATGCACTCTGGAATCAATGCGGTCGTCTTCGTGCTCTCGGTCTCAGGTCTGACACGATCGACAGATGCCACGATTGAACGAAGTGTCCCGCGAGGAGAATGAGTCGCCACTCGTCGAGCAGGTGTACGGGCGGCTCTTCGGCGATCGCGACCCGGTCAACGAACCGGGAACGGCCACCGGTACGCAAGGAGACTGGTGGACGGTCTTCGCCAACGATCACGCAGTGTTCGAACACGCAGTGCAGGGCTTTCGCGTGTACCGGCGCGCGGCGCTCGACCCGATGCTCCGCGAGCTCGGTCAGACGCGAGCTGGCTGGTTGGTCGGGAGCCAGTTCGTCTACTCGCAGCACTGCAAGTCACTGCGCGGGCTCGGCGCGACCGAGGAGCAGATTGCGGGCGTCGCTGTCGGTGCCGGTGCGCCCTGTTGGAATGAACTCGAGCGCCTGGTGCTCGGCTACGCCGACTGCCTCGTCACCGGCCAGGGCAGGGTGCCTGATGCGATCTTCGACGGCCTTCGCGCCCACCTACCCGACGCACAGATTTTGGAGTTGACCTACATCACGTGCCTGTATTCGCAGCACGCGGTGATGTCGAAAGCGCTGCGGACGGAGTTCGACGACGTCGATGAGCGCATCGTTGAGGTCGCTGCGCCCGACGACTTCGACCCTCGCGACATCGTGCGCGATATCAGCGTGCCGGACCAAGACAGAACGAACGAAAGACAGATAATGGAGATCTCAGATGCGGAAACTTCAGATGCGGGAGAAGAAGAATGAGTGATGTCCTGTTTTGTACCGACGTGTTCTGGGAGGCATGGGGCGATCGAGTCACGGCCATTGCGCCAGACATCGAGACGGTGTTGCTGGTCGGTGAAGAACCCGTTGCCGACGCCGATCTCGAACGGATCACGATCGCGTTCTTCTCTCACGATGCCTGGCCGCACCGCGGAGGAAACTTCTTCGGCGTGGCGTTACGCGCCGAGAACCTGGCGTGGCTGCACTCCATGTCGGCCGGGGTCGACAGCCCGATCTTCCAGACACTCAAGGATCGCGGCGTCCGCCTGACGAACTCGTCGGGTTCGAACAGCGCTCCGATTGCGCGCACCGTGATGATGTATCTCCTCGCGCTGGCCCGCGATCTACCGCGGATGATGCGGGCCCAGGCCAACGCCGAGTGGGCGTGGGAGAGATGGAGCGAACTTGAGGGCAAGAGCGTCGCCGTGATCGGCTACGGCCCGATCGGTCAGGAGGTCGTCCGCCTGACAACGGCGTTCGGGATGCAACCCGTGATTGTCCGGCGCCAGGCTCAGGGAGACGAAACATGTCCTGTTCGCCCGCTCGCCGAGCTGGCTGCAGTGATGGCCGAGGTCGACGCGGTCGTTCTCGCGTTGCCGCTCAACGACGACACGCGCGGCATCATCTCCGTTGACGTGATCGCAGCGATGCAGGCGCACGCGTTCTTCGTCAACGTGGGGCGAGGCGAGTTGGTCGATCAACCGGCTCTGACCGAGGCGCTGGCGTCCGGCAAACTTGGTGGCGCCGGCCTCGACGTGACCGACCCCGAACCGCTGCCCGCCGACGATCCGCTGTGGGCATTGCCTAACGTGATCATCACGCCACACAACTCCGGCAGTACCGATGGCACGGCGCGTCGAGCGGCTGAACGTTTTCTCGCAAACCTCGCGCCCTGGGTGTCGTGCGGCGACTTACTCTCTGAGGTCTAAAGCGTTTGCTTCATCGCTGATGTCGATGCGGCGTTCGAAGATGAACTCGTACTCGAGGTAGGAGTTCTCGCGTTCTTGGCCTGGAGCGGGAGGAATGAGCTGAGCTGACTGGAGGAGCATCCAGCCGTCTTGCAGTGCGCGCAGGCCGCTCGAATAGGGCGGCCCACCGGCTTGCTG
>NZ_JBDNIJ010000377.1:0-3598 GCF_041688325.1 Ilumatobacter sp. | reverse complement strand
GCCGTCATCGCGCTGTTGGTGAAGTTGACGAGCCCTGGCCCGGCGATCTTCAGGCAGCAGCGTGTCGGTCTCGGCGGCGAGCTCTTCGAAGTGCTTAAGTTCCGCACCATGGCGAATGGCACCCACGCTGCGGTGTTGGATGATCCAGAACTACGGGCGCTCTACGAGTTGAACGACTTCAAGCTGGCGAGTGACGATCCGCGGATTACCAAGATTGGGCGCTTCCTTAGGCGTACGAGCCTTGACGAACTTCCGCAGTTGGTCAATGTGCTCCGCGGGCAGATGAGCCTTGTCGGCGTGCGCCCGCTGCTGCAGAACGAACTGGAACTCCGGTCACGTCACGACCGCGATTTGTATGTGCATCACCGTCCTGGGCTGACTGGACTGTGGCAGATCGAGGGCCGCTCGTCTGTCGGCGCTACTGACCGGATCAAACTTGATCGTTCTTACCTTGAAAACTGGTCCGTGCGTTCGAACGTCAAAATCCTGCTACGGACTCCCCGTGCAGTGCTGTTTGGCCACGGCGCCCACTGATCGAAGCCGTCATGACCAACGGGTTCGGGCCGCTGGAGTCGGGGGCTCCGATCCGTCTCAGGATCGTCGGTACCCGCTACGTGGGTTTGACGGCTCGTGCGTGTTCTACTCGTATGGGCCATCATGTGGCGCGTTGTGGCATTGATCAGCGAGTTGGCTTTGTTAAACAGCGGGCACATTCTGATCGTGGAGGAATAGTGGGACTAGATCGTGTGATTTGGAAGATGTTGCGTTGCGGGCTGCTGGGGGCGCGCGATGATGGTCGACATGCGCAACCTGTTCAATCCGATCGATGTCAAGAACGCCGGCCTGCGTTACGACGGCGTCGGCCGATGCTAAACGGCGGCACAGATGCTTCAGTGGTGTCGCGAGGGAAATCGCCGAGGTGGGCGGAATGCACGTTGAACTGATGCCGACCGGGTCTGCCAGGCATACCGAGATCTGGGTCACGAAGCAGCAGTTGTCGTGGCGTTGAGTGGTGACGCCGACATCGTCCACCTGTTCAACGTCGATCGTCTATGCGAATTCCGGTCCACGTTGGATGCGGTCGACGATGAACAAGTGCTCGTCGTCACTCCGCTTCACCACCGGTTCGCCGACCAACGCGACTTCTCCGCCCTCAATGTCGGCCGCTGCGACCCCCCTCGCGATCGACGAACTCGGCTACGTCCACCTCGATCAACATTCCGTCGAACTGCTCTTCCAGATCCTCCCCGAACGAGAAGAACGCGCCGCCATCGCAGTTGCCTCGAACGTCCCGTTCAGCGAATGGTCAAAACCTTCTCCGGCCCACGCCTCGCCGCTGCCGTCGTCGACCGCATCACCTACCGAGCCCACATCATCCAAACCGGCACCGACAGCTACCGACTCAACAACCAACAATGTCCCCGCCAGATGGTGCGAACTCGCCCCGTCGCCCTGGGACAAAATCAAGCCGTCGAACTCAAATGTTGTCGTTGGTGCCAGCAGGCAGTGCGTTTCCCACGGAAATCAGCAGATGATTCTTCGTTTGAAAATCAGAAGAGCCAAGGAGCATGAAAATTGGACGTAACTATCATCATCGTCTCATACAACTGCTACTCGTTGCTGCGTGATTGTCTGTTAACAGTATTAGCGCAGGACATCGTGGCTGAGGTAATTGTTGTCGACAATGCGTCGGTGGACGAAACGAGACAAAACATTGGGGAGGAATTCCCATCAGTCCGGCTGATCCCGCAAGCAGATAACCTGGGCTTTGGTGCTGCGTCCAACCTTGGCTATCGAATGTCATCCTCGCCCTTTGTGCTGTTCCTAAACCCAGATACGCGTTTGGAGGATCCGACGTTGATCAGGAGAGGGGTCGAACTGATTCGTGCACACTCGGAAATCGGGATTCTAGGGGGGCGACTGCTCAAGGAAGACGGCACACTTGACCACGCATGTAAACGAGGAGAACCCACTCCGGTGCGGGCGCTCTGCTACTACCTTCGGCTTCATAGACTCTTTCCACGTGCGCCGGTGCTCGCTGGGTACGTGGCGGGGAGTCATGATGAACTCGACGCCGGGCCTGTTGACGTTGTCAACGGTGCGTTCATGTTGGCCCGTCGGGAAGTTATCGACTTTATTGGGGGGCCTTTTGATGAGAGGTTCTGGATGTATGCGGAGGATATTGATGCATGCCGGAGAGCTCGCAATGCTGGCTTTATCGTATGGTATGAGCCGTCGATGAGACTTGTTCATTCAAAGGGAGCGACCGATTCAGGGCGGCGCTCAACCCGCACGAAGCTTGCGTTCTACGAGAGCATGAATCTCTACTATGAGAAGTGGTATCCGAGCAAATTTCGGCACCCCCTGGCGGCGGTAGCTCGGGTCGCCGCTAAGCTGGCGATTTTGAAAGTCCAAGTCCTCAACCGAGAGACACCTTAGTGCAGATAGATTCCTCGTCCGAGTCTCCATTCATATACCGACATCAGGAACGCATGCTCAAGCAATCGTCAGATATATGGACGGTAGGAGCCTATGATCGAGTGAACTATGGAGATCTCTTGTTTCCGCTCATTCTTTCTCGGGCGGGCCAGAACATGGGAATCCAGCCGATGCTGCACTGCGCGTTGCGGACCGTCGACCTTCAAGAAATCGGTGGCCCAACTGTCACCGGTCTGCGCCAAGCTTTAGAATCCTGCGCACCTCCGAAAGCGATTATCGTTGCCGGGGGCGAGGTGCTTAGCGCTACATGGAGCCAGGTTCTTATGGGCTACTTGCCGTACCCCCTTGACCTCGCTGTTCGCGTCGGGAGAAGAGCTGCCGGCCGAAGTCTGGCCGATTCGACGGCAAGACTGGCTCTTCGAGGGGTGTGGCGCAGTCCATACGTGCCAGACCTATCTACATCACGAAGAGCGCGGGTGGTGCTAAACTCGGTTGGAGCTTCATCGGTCCTCAATCTAGCTCGTGCTGATCTTTCGGGGCTTGGGCGCACTCTCTCAAACGCAGCGTACATCAGCGTTCGTGACAAGTCGGGACTTGCGGCGCTGAAGAGCATTGGAATCTCCGCCGAGTTGGCGCCCGATTCGGCCGCCGTTGTTGGAGAGCTATGGAGCGTGCCGAAGGACCGCAGTCGAAACACGCTCGTGGTGCAGTGCGAGTATGACTGGTTCCGCCGGAATCCTTCATTTGGTAGGGCAGTAGCCGATGCAAGTAGGAGGTTCGAGGATGTTGTCCTGTTGCCAATCGGACTCGCTGGCGGGCACTCTGATCAAGTCGCGCTGCGTCACGTTGCCCGTGCCCTTGATAGAAGCCATATACGATACCGATGGGTCGAAACATCCACGGATATTTCGAAGATTTCGACAACTATATCGAACGCGTCGATGTTTGTCGGTACGAGCCTCCATGGAGCGATAACGGCTCTAGCGCACGCAACGCCAAGCGTGGCACTTGGGGGAATCGGCAAGCTCTCCGCATACGTCTCGACGTGGGCGGAAGGGTTGGTGCCGAGAGATGTTGCACCCGATCGGCTTGAGTCCGCACTGGACTGCGCGCCGCGAATGCCGGCTCTTCTCGTTGAAGGGGGGAGTGGGCTTGGGGT
>NZ_JBDNIJ010000376.1:0-4108 GCF_041688325.1 Ilumatobacter sp. | reverse complement strand
GATCGCCGATGTCGACACGTCATCCGTTGCCCCCTGCACGGCATAGGACGTCACGGCATACGCAAGATCGATCCCGCCGTCGGGCCGATCGAAGGTCCCCCGATCGCAGGTAATAGTCCCATCGGATGTCGCGACGTCGATCTCGTCACCGTCAGGTGCGGTTGGGTCTGTTCGGACGTCGGCGACGGGGCCGGTGGTGCCGTTACGCATCCAACCGTTTCGGTTGCCGATCGGGTGGATCTTGCGGTCGCCGTGACGGGCCACGACCTGATCGCCGACGCACAGACGACGTCCATCGCCGAGCACCGCGCACTGACTTGCGTTGACGGTGCCGTCGGCGATCAGTAGTAGCTGGGCGAGGGTGTTGAGGACTCGCCGTTGACGGTTGCGACCGTGCACCATTGGGTGCGGTCGCCCACCGCCCGCTCGGTGTACCAGCGGGCGAGCATCGCTGCGTGAGTGTCATGCTCGCCTGCGGTCAAGACGAGTTGTCCACTCGCCTGGAGTTCGTCGATCGCTTCGTCGACTCTGCCGCTGCGCACGAGATCGGCCCGGCGCCGTTCGCCTGCGTCGGTCAGTCGGTGGACGGTCGCGAGTTGTGGTGTCCGATCGGCGTAGAGATCGGCGAGTTCGTTGAAGCTCCCACCTGCCGGGACCGAACCGTGCTGGGCTGGATCACCGATCAACCGCAACGTCGCACCAGTCTCTGTTGCGAGGTCACAGAGCCGAAGGAGATCGCGGTCACCGAGGGTTGATGCTTCGTCCACGATCAGGACTGTGCGCGAATCGAGGACACGGATCCCTGCGTCGGATCGGCCGAGCAGCATCGCGACGGTCTCGGACTCGATGCCGGCGTCGTCAGCCAACAGCCGCGCAGCCTCGCCTTTCACTGATGCGCCGAGGACTCGGTAGCCGGCGTCGGTCCATGCTTGTGCGGCGGCTCGCATGGTCGTGGTCTTGCCGGTCCCGGCACGACCGACAGCGCACTGCACCCGATCACCACTGGTCAGCCAACTCCGCACCAAGTCGGCCTGCTCCGCGCTCAGCACATCGGCGGACCCGATCGCCCGCTCAATGATCGCCGATTCGACGATCCCTTTCGCGGCGTCGATTCCTGCGGCGACGCCAGACACGATCTGGGCTTCGACATCGAGGAGTTCGATTGTCGTGAACGTCGCTTCGTCCTGTCCGTCGTTCACGACTTTGCCGTCGCGCCGGCGGATCACGCCCGAGGTGTCGATCTCGGCGACGAGATCGGTGGCGCAGAATCGTGCGGTCAGTCGCTCGACCTCGGCCGGGGGCACGAGCACCTTGACGCTGTGGCCGTCGTCGTTCACGATCGACCAATCCGCGACAGAGCGCATCACATCGCCGCAGCCGAACGTTGTCGACCGGGCGCACAACCCGTCGATCGGTGCGACGAGATCGTTGAACAGTTGGTCTCGTAGGTCGTCGGGCAGGACGTCGTGTGCGATCGCACGATCGGCCCGATCGAAACACGATCCGATATCGAGACCCACCCGATCAGCCCTGGTCAGCCAGTCTTTGCGGAGGTCGTTCGGGTCGACTGCTTGCTTGGCTGATCGGGTCGACTTCGCGATCGTGTTCTCCTCGTCGTGGGTGACTCGACGCCCGAGGCGTTCCTCGAGTGCTTTGCGAACTTCGTCCATCTCCGAGCGCCGCTGCGAGAACTCACGGATCGCCGACTCGTCAACACCGGCGATCTCCCAGACACCGTCGTCTCGACGCCACCACCCGAGGCCGAGGTCGCGAAGCTCCCACCGCACCGCGGCCGTCGCCAGTGCCGCGGCCGCTGGCGCATGCCGATACAGCGCCCTCGCATCAAGAGTCCGAACCCCTCCCTCGTCATCAACGACCGCGTTCGCAACGATGTTGTGATGATGAGGATGCGGGTCCAATGACCGGCTCGTGCCGTGCATGTACGACGCGACGATCAGGCCTTCGGAGCCAACGACACCGCCGCGACGGCGTCCCACCGAGGCCAGCCGGTCGAGGTAACGGACGGCTGTGTCATTTCCAGTTCTGAGACCCGCGATCAGGTCCTCCTGGAGTTGCCCGGTCGTGAGCATCGCCAACAGACCGATCGACTTCTCAGCGGTGATCGTGACGTCGAAGCCCACCCTCGCGATCGCCGGCTTGCGTCGCTCGGCATAGTCAGCGAGATCCGAACGGACGATGCGGTAGTTCCCAGCAGCGTCGCGTCGGCTCGGGAGCCGAGCAACTCCCGGCTTGGCATCAGACGCTTCTGCTGCGGTGGCACACAGGCGTCGTACGTATCGCACGCTGACTCTCAGCGACCTCGCAGCTTCCGGAACCGAGAGCTCATCGTCAGCAGAACCTGCGGTGCGTAGCGCGTCGACGTCGAGCGGTCGAGCGGCGAGCGCCAGGAGTCGGCTGATCTCGCTGTCTGGGATCAGGTCGCCCTCAACTGCATCGGCGACAGACTCGACGGCGGTTGCGTCGTCTGGATCGCTGGCGCCCGCGTTGCGGCCTGCTTCGACCATCTCCACGACCTCTTTGCGGGTCACTCCGAGCAATTGAGCGGCATCGGAAACCGTGTAGAGCGGATTGCTCTCTTCGTCCAGCCGTGCCGCCGTGCCCACGGCGAGGTGCGAACGCTGAGACGAGCCTCGTGCTGTCACGAGTCGCTCACCGGTCTCCGGGTGTCGACCCTCCAATACTCTCTGGAACGAGTCCCTGTCGACGACGCCTTCAAGGTCCCGGAAACTGGCCCCAGCACCCATCCACCGTCCCGGACCCTCGACCGAGTCGGCGTAGTAGCTCGACACCGAAGACCCAGCAGACGAGCCGACGAGCGCAGCACCGGGGGTTTTGTCGGCGCCTTCGAGGTAGTCGACCACCGCGCTCGCCACGCCCGCGACATTCTGTCCCGAAGCTCCGAGCGGGGTCACCGTCACGCGCACGATCGCACACCAACCCGACCGATTTCTTGGCCGACGGCACCGTCGCTCGAAACGATCGCGCAAACAGCGTTCGAGCGGTCCCCGACCGCTCCGCAGGTTCCCCGGAGGGGAACCTGCAAAGGTGTATGCCCTCCCGACACCCCGACACACGACCTGCCTGACCCGACCTCCGATCCCACACGATCTGGCCAAGCGAACCACCACGTCCCACGTGAGCAGCGGCCGCTCGACGGCGCGTTCCTTCGAGGCGCCGCGAATCCGTGCTGGGTTCTGTGACAGCACGCCGTCGTCGACGGCCGTCGTCAGGATTGTCCGCAGCAGTCGGTAGATCTTCGACACAGTGTTCGGGTGCAAGCTCGTTTGGGAGAGCCGGCCGTGCCAGGTGCGGACGTCGGCCGACGAGATGACGCTGAGCTGTGCCGGCCCGAATGCGGCGAGCAGATGTTTCAGCTGCGAGTCGTACGTCTCGCGTGTTCGAGATCGCAGCGGTCGCTGTTCGATCCACCAACCTGAGTACTCGGCGAAGGTGATTCGCCCGGCTGACGGATCGATGTAGTTGCCACGATTGAGGTCGGTCTCGACCCCGGCAAGAAAAGCTCGCGCATCGGCCTTCGTGGCGAACGTTGAGTTCGCTGCGATGCGTTTGCCGAGGTGGAAGTAGCGGACTTGGAATTTTCCGCTTGGAAGTTTGCGGACTGACCCGAACGATCCGTTCGTGCCCATAGGTGCCTCCTGTTGTCCCGTGCTCTGGGCACGTTGGGGGCACGACAGACCTGTCGGCGAGGCACTTCCAGACTAGCTGAAGACTGGGAAACAGTCAATGAGCTGGTCTTATTCAGCTCCGGCGATTGGGGCGGATGACGGGAATCGAACCCGCGTATCCAGCTTGGGAAGCGCTTCGAGGCTGATCGCATCGTGCCTGCGTGTGGGTTGTTTCACCTGGTCAAGGCCGGGTTCCGGTAGTCCGAGTGTTGTGCGCTGTTGCGCCGTATTACGCCCTGTTGAGCGTCGTTCTAGGCACGAATTAGGCACGCCGTTCGACCTGGTCGAGGAATGACCGAACTGCGAGCACGGCGTCGGCTCGGAGGGTTGCGATGCTCGAGTCTGGATGATCGACGAGCATCTGTTCTGCGAACGCGCGGGATCCCTGAGCGTCGACGTCG
>NZ_JBDNIJ010000375.1:0-13592 GCF_041688325.1 Ilumatobacter sp. | reverse complement strand
GTGCCACCAAGAGACGGCCTGATCAGGCAGCGAAGCCGTGCGTTGATCACACGTCGCGGCGGTTGTTGACCACGATGCCGATGATCACGAGGGCGAGCGACACGATGCCGAAGAACACACCGCCGTAGATCCGTCCACCCGGCGCGTTGTTAACGTCCGGGATCACGAGAGCGAACGCCGAACTGTACGGCAGCACCTTCTGCGGGTCATCGACGCCGGCGAGTGACAGGACGCCGGTCAGGATCCCTTCGATCAGCAACGGCCAGAGGATGATGATCGAGACAGCGGCAGGGCCATTGCGCAGCAAAAGTCCGAGGCCGAATCCGAAGAGCGCGAGGAGGCCGGCGAGCACGATCACGCCGAAGAATGAAGCGAGCGATCCGTCATCGCCAGAGAGGCCGACACTCGCACCTCGACCGTTGATCAACACGCTGCCGACCACGTACGAGATCGACACGGCAAGCGCGCCGACGATGAGGCCGAACAGGACCGACACGATCGCCTTGGCCGTGAAGACCTTCGGGCGGTTGGGTGTCGCTGCCAGAGTCGGCCGAATGGTGTTGTGCGCGAACTCGGAGGTGATGCCGAGTGATGTTCCTACTCCCACCATCATCGCCACGAGAATCGAGAAGCCACCAATCAGGCTCATCAGGTCTGCGTTGTCGAAGGCCTGAGGGTCAGAGGCAAGCAAGCCGACCAGACCAGTGATGACGACGAGGCCAATCACCGCGCCAAACGGGAGCCAGATGTTCAGGCGCACGGTGCGCAGCTTGAAAAACTCAGAACGCAGCAGATCGATCATGACTGACCCTCCGTGAAGGGCACCTGCAAGGGCGCCGGCGCAACAGGTGGCTGCAAGGGCGCTGATGGCGGTGCTGGGGGCGGTGTTGTGGCGTACTCCTGGGCACCGGCCGTGGCGCGGAGAAACGCTGCTTCGAGGGAATCGAGCTGCGTTGACAGTTCATGCAGCACGATGTTGTTGCTTGCCGCGGCCTGGCCGACTGCTGCGGCCTCGATGCCACGGATGTCGGCTCGCGGTGTCCCGGTGGTCGGGTCGTTGTCGAGGCGGGTGACACCGTCGGCCGATGACCCGAGAGCACTGATCAGCGATTCGAGTTGCGGTGAGGCGACGCGTGTCCACTTATTGGAGTGGCGGTCGACGAACTCGGTGACCGAGCATTGCTCGATCAACTGACCACGGCCAATGACCACGAGGTCATCGGCCATCAGCGCCATCTCAGCGAGCAGGTGGCTGCTGACGAGCACCGTTTTACCGCTTCGGGCGAAGTGCGTGAGGATGTCGCGAATCCAACGAATGCCCTCGGGGTCGAGGCCGTTGGCTGGTTCGTCGAGGATGATCGTGCCGGGGTCACCGAGCATCACCCCAGCCAAACCCAAACGCTGCCGCATGCCGAGCGAGTACCCCTTGACGCGCCGGTTGGCTACGTCGGTCAGCCCGACGAGGGCGAGCGATTCGTCGACACGGGCTGTATCGATCCCGTTCGACATCGCCATCCACCGAAGGTGGTTCCGGCCGGTCCGACCGGGGTGCACGTAACCGGCGTCGAGCAGCGACCCCACTTCGAAGAGCGGATTCTCGATCGAGCGGTAGGCCCGCCCCCCGAACGTTGCCGTGCCGGACGAGGCCCTGTCGAGGCCGAGCATGCAGCGCATTGTCGTGCTTTTACCCGATCCGTTCGGGCCAAGAAAGCCCGTGACTCGGCCAGGCGACGCGTTGAAGCTGAGGTCGTTGACCGCTGCGACGTCGCCGAAGCGCTTACTGATGTTCCGAACTTCGATCACTCGGTCACCGTAGGTCACCAACACGAACGAATTGGGTGCACGAAGCTTCAGTCGTTCTCTCTGGCCACAACTCAGCAAGACTGGGACATGGCTGACTTTGACATTCTGATTCGCGGCGGTTCAGTGATCGACGGCACAGGGGCGGACGAACGAATTGCTGACATCGCCGTCAGTAATGGCGTCATCGTCGCGGTGGGTGCCAACCTGGAGGGCACGGCCGACACGGTGTTCGACGCGTCGGGCTCGCTCGTGATTCCCGGCATCGTCGACATCCACGCTCACTACGACGGTCAGGCCACCTGGGATTCGCGGATGCACCCGTCGTCATGGCACGGCGTCACCACGGCGGTAATGGGCAACTGCGGTGTGGGCTTTGCCCCGGTCGTCGCAGCCAACCACAACAAACTCATTGAGCTCATGGAGGGCGTCGAGGACATTCCTGGCGCCGCCCTCCACGAAGGGCTGAAATGGAACTGGAGCACCTTCGGTGAGTTCCTCGACGCGGTCGACGAACGACCGCATGACATCGACATTGCAGCGCAAGTTCCCCACGGTGCACTGCGACTTCACGTCATGGGCGAGCGCGGCGCCAACCACGAAGACGCCACCGCCGACGACATCGCCGCAATGGCCGAACTCGCCCGCGAGGGCATCGAAGCCGGTGCGCTCGGATTCACCACAAGCCGGACGCGTAACCACAAGACGTCGACGGGCGCGTACACGCCGACACTCACGGCTGCACCCGACGAACTGATCGGCATCGCCGAAGGCGTGGGTGCTGCGGGCACCGGCGTGCTCCAAGTGGTGTCGGACTTCGTCGATGTCGATGCCGAGTTCGCGACGTTGCGGGCAATGATGGAGCGCTCGGGTCGCCCACTCTCGATCTCGGTCGTCAGAAACCCGATGGCTCCCGACGACTTCCGGGTCTGGCTCGACCACATCAGTGCAGCACGCGCCGACGGCCTCGAACTCACCGGCCAGGTAGCAGCGCGCGCCGTCGGCTTAATCCTCGGCTTGGAATGCACCCTCAATCCGTTCCTGACCAACCCCGTCTACGGCGAGATTGCCGACCTCCCGCTGGCCGACAAGGTCGCTCAACTGCGCGATCCCGACTTTCGGGCGCGTCTCCTGACCGAGGCCGGCGAACGTTCGAAGGCCAAGCTCGGCGGGAATCTCATCGGACGATTCGACCTGCTGTTTGAGATGGCCGACGAACCCGACTACGAGCCGTCACTCGAGGATTCCATCGCTGCTCGCGCCAACCGGGCAGGCGTCACCTCCGAAGACTTCGCGCTCGACGCGATGCTCGACAACCATGGTGTCGGCGACGGCAAGGGCCTGATTTACCTGCCTTTTCTCAACTACGTCGACGGCGCGCTTGACGGCCTGCACGAGATGCTGAGCCACCCGTTCACCGTGCCGGGCCTGGGCGACGGTGGGGCCCACGTTGGCACGATCTGCGACGGATCCTTTCCGACCACCCTGCTCGCCTACTGGGGTCGCGATCGTGAACGGGGCACCCTGCCGCTGCCGTACCTCGTGCAGCAGCACTGCCGCGACACCGCCCGGACAGTCGGCCTGTTCGACCGTGGTGTGCTTGCGCCCGGCTACCGAGCCGACATCAACATCGTCGACTACGCCAACCTGCGGTTGCATAAGCCGGAAATCGTTGCCGACCTTCCAGCGGGTGGCAAGCGGCTGTTGCAGCGCGCCGACGGGTGGACGCACACGTTCGTCGCCGGCGTCGAGACCTACCGCAACGGCGAAGCCACAGGCGCCCTCCCCGGCCGCCTCGTCCGGGGCGCCCAACCGGCACCCACCAACTGAGACCAGGCACAGAAATCACTCACTGCGACCGCGCGCTGCCTGGCGTCTACGGTGCACCGAATGGTCGAACTCCACAGAGCAGGCGACGTGTTCGTCGCGACAATGAACGACGACGAGAATCGTTTCAACCCCACCTCGGTGGCGGCGTGGAACACGGTGCTCGACGAAGTCGAAGCAGCTGCGGCCCAGCCTGATGCGCAGTGTGCACTGGTCACGACCGGCAGCGGCAAGTTCTTCTCGAACGGCATCGACCTGGAGTGGCTCGGTGCAGCGTTCCACGATCCAGAAATCGCCGATCCAATGGCGATGGTTGCCGACATGCAGCGCATGTGGGCCCGAGTCATGTCGTTGCCGGTTCCCACGATCGCGGCGGTCAACGGCCATGCATTCGCTGGTGGCGCCATGTTCGCGCTCGCGCACGATCATGTGTTGATGCGCGAGGACCGCGGGTTTTGGTGCGTCAATGAGTTGCTGTTGAAGATGCGATTCACGCCGGGAATGCAGGCACTGCTGTCGGGCCGGTTGCCGAGCCAGACGGCCCGCAAGGCAATTCTGACCGCCCATCGGTTCAACGGTCCAGAGGCACTGGCCGGCGGTATCGCCGATGCGCTCCACGACGAGGGAGCTCTGCTTCCTGCTGCCATCGAACTCGCCCAGACGTTGTCGCCGACGGCCCACAAGACGCTGAACATCTTGAAAGAAGATCTCTTCTCCAACGCACTCGCCTGCTTGCGATCAAGCGCGGCGCCCGACGCCTTCTGACTGCAACGCCCGCTCACTACGACGCCCTCTACGACGCCCTCTGCGACGCCCTCTGCGGCGGGCCGAGAACATGCGCCCAGTACATCTTGGCCGAATCCGTCGGATGCAGCGACGAGAAGTCACGCCACGAGGCGCGCAAGCGCTGTTGCAGCCGCAGCGACCAACACAACAAGCACAAACGGCGCCCGCCGCCAGAGCGCGACACCTGCCGCGATGACACCGACGAGACGTGCATCGACCGAGATCGATGCACCCGCGCCCACGGTCGACACCAACGTCAGCGCTGCGAGTAAGGCGGCCGGAAGGAGATCAACGAAGGCCTGAACGCGGACCGGTAACGAACGGGCACCGAGCACGAGTGGCCCCACCGATTTGAGCGCGTAGGTCCCGAGTGTCATGACGATCAATACCGCCACCGCGTCACTCATCGCCTCCCCCTTCAGTCACTGCTGGCGTCTGTCGGCCCGCAACGACGACACCGGCGATCGCCGCCAAGATCGGCACGCCTGGCGGCGCGATCGGCACGAGCACCAGGGCAATCACCGCGCCCGCGAGTGCGGTCCGAAACTGTGGACGTTGGCGCATCCGCGGCCAGAGGAGTGCGAGGAAAGCGGCCGGCCCTGCGGCATCGAGGCCCAAATCGTTGATGAGGTCGCCGGCATCGGAAAAGACGAGATGACCAAGCACCGTGGTGATGTTCCAGACAACGAAGACGCCGATTCCCGCGCACAGGTATCCGTAGCGCCTCAGCGCCGGGTCGGTGGTCGAAGTTCCAACCGCCGTCGATTCGTCGATCATCAGCTGTGACATCGCGGCGCGCTGCCAGAGCGCTCCCGTGAGGGCCGGCGCCATAATCACCCCAAAGGCGAGCGAACGAACATTGAGTAAGAGCCCTGCGACTGCGGCCGACGCGATCGAACCACCATCGCCAAGTATCTCAGCGGCGGCGAATTGGGAACTCCCGCCAAAGATCAGCGCTGAGAATCCGATCGCTTCAAGGAGCGTGAACCCGGCGGTTGCCGCCGACGCACCGAACACGATGCCGAACGGGGCCACGGCGGCAGTGATCGACGCCGCCTGTCGCCGAAGAACCCGCCGCGCCGCAGCCTGCTGCAGATCTCCCGCTGTTTCGCCCACAACACCAGTGTGGGGTCAGCGACAGGTCGTCACACGCACACTGTCCAACTGACACATCCACCCCATCCACCCCATCCACCCCGGCCACCCCATCCAAAATGGAGACCATGACGCCGCACAGGCGATGCGTAACGATCCCAGTTTCGAGGTGCGTGCATGGCGCCACCGAAACCGAGATCAAAACACTGCAGACGAGCAGAGAGGCGGTCTCCATTTCGGGGCGCCGATAGCTTGCCGAACATGCTCGGACCAGCGCCAGGACCGGATCGTGTCGTTCCCCGGCCGAACAACACCTTCAAGCCACGGCGGCGCGCCATGTCGGAACAGAGGCAGGCCGAGTTCGACACGTGGCTGGAGCGATGGGGTCTGGACCAAAGCGGTGAACTCCTCGACTGGAATGAAGTGTTCGGTGGGCGCCCCGTGGTCCTCGACATCGGCTTCGGTCGCGGCGAAGGCACGATTGATATGGCTCGGGCGGACTCGGCCACTGCGATCGTTGGGATCGAGGTCCACACACCAGGTGTAGTGGCCGTACTCGAGGCCATCGAGAACGATCCGCTGCCGCACGTCCGCGCGGTCCACGGTGATGTCCTGCGCTTTCTGCTGAGGGTCCCGCTCGACTCGCTGACGGGTGTGCGGATCTATTTCCCTGATCCATGGCCGAAGAAGCGCCACCACGCCCGACGTCTCGTGCGATCCGACGTGGTTGGCGCATTGGTCGACCGGCTCAACGTCGGCGGCCAACTCCACGTCGCAACCGACATCGTGGACTACGCCGAGCAGATAGCCGAGGTGTGTCAGGCCGAGGACCGACTCGACGGTGGCATCGTGCCGCGCCCACACTGGCGCCCGCTCACTCGGTTCGAACAGCGCGGTCTCGACGCTGGCCGCCCACCCACCGACCTCATCTACACCCGTCGGAACTGACCGGCCAACACCCAGATCGTGCCGAGACTGAGACCGACGCACTGCGCAGGCGATGCGTGGTGGTCTCCATTTCGGCACGATCATTTAGTTGTGCACGCAAGGATGTGTGGTTAGGATGAGCGCATGGCCTCGATCCTCCAGACGTTCCAACTTGGCACGCAATGGCCGACGCTTGACCCGTTCCTGTTCTGCGCACACCATCTCGACGACTACCCGAACGGAACGGTCGCGCTCGAGCCTGATGCATCGCTGGACTCGCGCAACATCGGTCAGGACTTCGACGGCATCGACGGCTGGAACATGTACCACGGCAAAAACGTCCCGGGCTTCCCGCAGCACCCGCATCGCGGCTTCGAGACAATCACCTACGTGCGGACAGGTGTCTGCGATCACAGCGACTCAATGGGCGCCACGGCGCGTTTCGGGCGCGGCGACACCCAGTGGATGACCGCTGGCAAGGGCATCGTCCACTGCGAGATGTTCCCGATGCTCAACCGCGATCGGCCCAACCCTCTCGAGCTCTTCCAGATCTGGCTCAACCTGCCCGCAGTCGACAAGATGGTCGACCCGTACTTCACGATGCTCTGGAGCCACGACACTCCGACCGTCGTCGAGGCCGGGCCCGACGGACAACTCGTCGACGTCACCGTCATCGCTGGGTCGCTGGCTTGTCGTACTGGCGCTGCTGGCATCACCGCACAGGCACCACCTCCCAACTCATGGGCCGCTCGAGCTGAGGCCGACCTCGCGATCTGGCACCTCCGCTTCGACCCGGGTGCGTCGTGGACGATGCCGGCTGCGACGGGCACTGACACCAACCGCGTTCTCTATGCGTTCACTGGTTCGACGATCACGATCAACGGCGAAACAATCGAGGCCGGCACCGGTGCTGTGGTCAATGCATCCGATGCGCTCGAACTGGTTGCTGGGTCTGGCGACGGTGACGTTTCCGGCATCGAGGTCATGGTGCTCCAGGGCCGCCCGATCGGCGAGCCGGTGGCGCGCTACGGCCCCTTCGTCATGAACACTGACGAAGAGATTCGCCAGGCATTCTCGGACTACCAGCGCACCGAGTTCGGTGGCTGGCCATGGCCAAGCAACGATCCGACACACGGCAGTGAAGAGGGCCGATTCGCCCATCATGCCGACGGCCAGATGGAACGTTTCGACCTCGGCTCAACCACACCGGCATCCGCACCGACACCAGCGTCCTGACGCCCCACTCAGTAACCCTGCCTGGAACCGGGTGCTCAGTCCGGCAGAATGGTCACGTGACCGTGCTGCACGATCTGCTTGCCGAACGAGGCACCCTGCTCATTGACGGTGCCATGGGCACCGAACTGTTCGCTCGCGGCCTCGGCTCGGGCGATCCGCCCGAGATGTGGAACGTCGACCATCCTGACCGCATCACCACCGTCCATACCGACTACATCGAGGCCGGCTCAGACATCGTGCTGACCAACTCCTTCGGCGGCACGGGGTTTCGTCTGAAGCTCCACAAACTCGACGACCGATGCATCGAACTCAACCGTGCCGCGGCCCAGGTGGCGCGCGCTGCGACCGACGCACACTTCGAGGCGACCGGACGCCGAGTGCTCGTCGCCGGGTCAATGGGCCCGTCAGGTGAACTCCTTGTACCAATGGGCACGATGACACCGGCCACCTGCGCCGATGCATTCCGTGAGCAGGCGATCGGCCTGGCCGAAGGTGGCGCCGAAATCCTGTGGATCGAAACAATGAGCCATCTCGACGAGGTGACCGCCGCAGTCGAAGGCGTTCGTTCGGTCAGCGATCTCCCGATCTGCACGACACTCAGCTTCGACACTGCCGGGCGAACGATGATGGGGGTCACCGGCACTGACGCCGTCAACCGACTGGCTGAGATCGGTGTCACCGCTGTTGGCGCGAACTGCGGGAACAACCTGTCCGACACGGAAGCAGCACTCATCGAAATGCGGACGGCCAACCCCGACATCCTGCTGATCAGTAAAGCCAATGCTGGCATGCCCGAGTGGCACGGCACCGAACTCCACTACTCAGGTTCACCCGACGTCATGGCGGCCCACGCAATCCGCCAGCGCGAGGCCGGCATCCAGATCATTGGCGCCTGCTGTGGCAGTGCACCTCGACATCTGCACATGATGCGCCAGGTGCTCGACGGCGACATCCCGGTCCCCGAGGTCGAATTCGAAATCGCGACCGTGCGTCAGGTCAGCAAGGGCCGCGTCCGGACCGGCCGCCGCGCCCCTCGCCCAATCAATTGACGCGACGCGGTTGGTCCTCAGGATCGCTGCACAACCCGGGCGGAGTCAGTCGTCAGTCAGATGCGGGCGCGGAGTGACGCGGCAATTGCTGCGACCTCGCGCGCAGATTCACCAGGCTCACCAATCACGGTGAGGTGGCCCATCTTGCGGCCAGGCCGCGGCTCAGTCTTGCCATAGAGATGCAGCTTGGTCGCGGGGTGAGCGAAAACAGTCGCCCAATCAGGCTCACCGTTGCTCCACAGGTCACCCAACAGATTGGCCATCGCGACTGCTGGGCTGGTCATCGACGTCTCACCTAAGCCGACGCCACAGATCGCTCGGATCTGCTGCTCATACTGGCTCGTCACGCTCCCATCGAGCGTCCAGTGCCCACTGTTGTGCGGTCGGGGCGCGATCTCATTCACGAGCAACTCAAGTTCGCCGATGGCATTCCGAACAACGAACAGCTCAACAGCGAGCACTCCGACATAGTCGAGGCGTTCAGCGATTTCGACCGCGAGCCGTTCCGCGGCACTCGTGAGATCGGCGTCGATGGTTGCCGGCACGATCGACACATCGAGAATGCCAGCGGCGTGGGTGTTCTCGGCGACCGGCCAGATGACCGTCTCGCCGGTCGCTGACCGCGCAACGAGAACGCTGACTTCGGTGTCGAGATCGAGCAGAGTCTCAACGACACAGGCGACATTGCCGATGCCATTCCAAGCGTCTTCTACATCGTCGAGCCGATCGATCCGAACCTGCCCCTTCCCGTCGTAGCCGAGGCGCGCAGTCTTCACGACCGCGGCCCCGTCAGTCGGCAGCTGCGCACCGACCGTGTCGATCAGATGTGCTTCGTCAACGATGGCAAACGGGCCAACCGGAAAGCCAGCAGCGCGGAGGAACTGCTTCTCGGCAATCCGGTCCTGCGCGATCCGCACGGCGCTGGCCGACGGAGCAACTCGCGTCGATTGCTCAAGCCGGTCGAGGCTCGCCGCGGGCGGGTTCTCGAACTCGGTGGTGACCACGTCGCATTCAGATGCCAAGCGATCGAGCGCATCACTGTCGTCGTAGCGCGCAACGAGGTGAACATCGGCGACCGCTCCGGCCGGGGCATCCGGGTCGGGATCGAGGACGAGCGTCCGGTAGCCCATCAGCTTGGCGGCCACGAGTGCGTACCTGCCGAGCTGACCGCCACCGAGCATGCCGATGGTGGAGGGAGGAACGATGGTGTGATCGTTCATGCCGGCGGCAGCGTTGAAGCGGCGGCCTGATCGCGCCGATCGGCCCGGTACTGGAGCAGTGCTGCGTGCAGGTCGTCATCAGTACTGGCCAACAGCGCAACGGCGAACAGCGCTGCGTTGATCGCGCCTGCCTCGCCGATGGCAAACGTGGCTGTCGGGATGCCAGCGGGCATCTGCACGATCGAGTAGAGCGAGTCCTGGCCCGAAAGGTGACGCGATGCGACAGGGACGCCGAGCACGGGGACGGTGGTCTTGGCAGCGAGCATGCCGGGGAGGTGAGCCGCACCGCCCGCACCAGCGATGATCGCCCGCAGACCCTGCCCTCGCGCTGCCTCGGCATACGCAAACATCTCGTCGGGCATGCGATGCGCGCTGACCACCTGGGCCTTGTGCGCAACGCCAAAGTACGCGAGCGTCTCGACTGCTTTTGACATCGTCGGCCAGTCGCTCGACGACCCCATGACGACACCGATCAACGGTTGCTCACTCTGCGTATCAGGCACGCGGTCAGGTTATGCCAGGCCGGGACGAAGGCCAGCCCCTCCGGGTCGAGCGCTGCTGGATTAGCCGACAGCAACCGCAGATGCGCCGAGCGTCGCCGGTGCTTCGATGGCACCACCTTGGCCACCGCCGCCACCTGAGTTCAGGCCGCGACCGAAGTAGAAGATCCCAGCAAGCACGGCAACGAACACGATGCCGGCAATCAGCCACTCCATCACAGGAGAGACGCGTTTTCCTCGGCCCTGGCCTGTGTTGTGCGTCGTCGGTCGACCCTTGGGCGCCGTGTACCCCTTTTTTCTTGCTTGCTTGCCAGCTTGAGATTCGAGATCAGCTTCAGTCGACGCCATGACTCGTATGCAATCAGACTTCACCCTGCGCGCACAAGCGACTTCGAGCATGTTTTCCGAACCGATTGTGACAGCAGCAGCGCAGTGCCTGCTCGACGTGGCCTCACTCTGGCCGGGACGCACGGGTACGTCCAGCGAGCAGTGCCATTTCGATAGCTGCAAACGTTGCTTCCTCACCGACATTGTGACCGCCCGCCGGTTCACTTCGCGCCAAGGCTTGGTTCATGTTCTCAACGGTCAGGATGCCCATTCCAATCGGGATTCCGGTCGCGATCTGCACCTGCATGATCCCTTGCGCACAACCTTGGGACACGATTTCGTAGTGCGTTGTCTCGCCGCGAATCACAGCACCCAGCACGACGACGGCGTCAACGTCGCCCGACTCGATGAGCGTGCGAGCGACGAACGGCAACTCGAAGGCGCCGGGTGCAGAAGCGATGTGCGCGATGGCCCCGGTTGCGCCAATTGCACGGTGGGCGCCAGCGGTGAGCCGATCGACAATCTCGTTGTTCCAGCGCGCACTCACGACGCCGACAACCAGGTTGCTGGCATCTAGTTCAGACGGGGGCGCCGGGCGCGAATCAGGTGTGGCCACGTCAGGAACCTTCCACGCTTGGCTCCGCGAAGTCGAGCAGATGACCCATCCGCTCGCGCTTTGTCCGTAGGTAGGCGATGTTGTCGGAGTGCGGCGTTGACTCGAGCTGCACTCGTTCAACGATCTCCAGACCGAAGCCTTCAAGGCCGCCATACTTCGCCGGGTTATTGGTGAGGAGACGCATCTGCGTCACGCCGAGGTCGACGAGAATCTGCGCCCCGATGCCGTACTCGCGATTGTCGACTGGGAGGCCGAGTTCGAGGTTGGCGTCGACAGTGTCGCGACCCTTCTCTTGCAGCTCGTACGCGCGCAGCTTATGCCCGAGGCCGATGCCGCGGCCTTCGTGACCGCGCAGGTACACGACTGCGCCATGGCCTGCTTCGGCGATCTGATGCATCGACGCTTCGAGCTGCGGGCCACAGTCGCAGCGGCGCGAGCCGAACACGTCGCCGGTCAGACATTCGCTGTGAACGCGCACGAGCGCTGGCTCGCCATTGGTGAGGTCACCAACGGTGAAGGCGAGGTGTTCGATGCCGTCGAGCGTCGACTCGAACGCATGGCAGGTGAACTGCCCCCACTCGGTCGGCATGTTCGCCTCGGCAATGCGCCGGACCAGCTTCTCGTTGCGACGGCGATGACGGATCAAGTCGGCGATCGTGATCATCACCAGGCCGTGCTCGGCAGCGAACTCGGTCAGTTCGGGAACCCGTGCCATCTCGACCTTGTCGGCCGTAACGATCTCGCACAGCAGCCCGGCCGGCTCAAGACCGGCGAGCATCGGGAGGTCGACGGACGCTTCGGTGTGGCCAGCGCGCTTCAGCACGCCACCGGTCCTTGCTTCGAGCGGAAGGATGTGGCCCGGGCGGGCGAGGTCGTCTGGCATGGTGCTGCCATTGATCAGCGCTTGGATCGTGGCCGAGCGATCGCTGGCGCTGATGCCGGTCGACGTCCCGTGCTTGTAGTCCACGCTGACGAGGAAGGCGGTCTGCATGCTCTCGGTGTTCTCGACGACCATCGGGTCGAGCCGGAGTTCACGGGCGCGTTCGCTCGTGATCGCTGTACACAGGAAACCCGACGTGTGGTGCAAGAAAAACGCCACCTTCTCGGGTGTCGCGAACTGGGCAGCCATGATCAGGTCGCCCTCGTTCTCCCGATCCTCGTCGTCGACCACGATGACAATCTCGCCGTTGCGAATCGCTTCGATGGCTTCGTCAACCGTGTTGAATGCCGTGTTGAACGCTGTGTTGAATGCCGTCATGACGTTTCCTCCGTGTTGGACTTCGGACCGGTGTGCCACGCAATCAGCTTCTCGATGTGCTTTGCGGTGACGTCGACTTCGAGGTTGACGGGGTCACCACGGCCCTTGCTGGACAGCGTGGTGGCCGCTTCGGTGTGCGGGATGATCGCCACGGTGAAGCCGTCGTCGAAGACATCGACGACGGTCAAGCTGATGCCATCCACTGTGATCGAACCCTTCTCGACGACGTAACGCGACAGCTCACGGTCCATATTGATCTGCAGATCGGGGGCGGGCTCGATGATTGTCCCGACAGCATCCACGTGCCCGAGGACGAGGTGTCCCCCAAGCCGGTCTTGCAGCCGAACCGGCCGTTCGAGGTTGACTGGATCACCCGGCCTGAGCGAACCGAGATTGGTTCGGTTGAAGGTCTCGTCGCTGACATCAGCGACCCACCATCCATCGGCACCAGCTGCTGCGGTTTTCCATTCGACGACGGTCAGACAGCACCCGTTGACGGCGATGGAGGCGCCGAGCGTTGCATCTGTCAGAACCTCGTTCGCCTTGATGCGCAGGCGAGCGCCTTGACGATCCAGCTCGATGATCTCACCGAGCTCTTCCACGATTCCCGTGAACATTTCAATTGTCTCCCAGTTCGAGCGCATGCAGGTGCAGACGCAGTCTCTGGGGATCCGGGGGCGGCCGTTCCAAGCTTGTGCACAGACAGGGCAGATCGCCCCGCCGGTGCGTCGGCGCAGGCAGACGCACCCGTCTCCCTCGCTACCATCCGGACTCTGACCGTCGGCTCCTGAATTGCACAGGATCAGTCCTCAACTCTCCAGCTTTTTCGGTTGCCAGGTCTGTTGAGGAGTCGTGGGCTCTCACCACCGGTTGGGAATTGCACCCGACCCCGCGAGGGTTCGCGGATAGCTCTCACGTTACCGCGAGTGCGTCGGCCTGCCATTCTCGAGC
>NZ_JBDNIJ010000068.1:0-3161 GCF_041688325.1 Ilumatobacter sp. | reverse complement strand
TTTCATGAGCTTGATGCCGTCAGTGACTGCGTGAAGCTCATGAAAACGAGGCCGCAAGGTGGTTCATCCGGGCTCGAACGATCATCGTGTACGTGTCGGCAATGGCGGCTTCGCGATGGTCTTTCTGCGCTTCGAGGCGGGCTGGATCCATGACGACGGCCATGAACGCCGCCTTGCTCGGGAACTCGTTGAAGCGAACCTGGTGCCAGACTCTGCCATCGCCGACGATCGTGTCTTCGACAGCAAACCAGCCACCGATTCGAACACCGTGACCGAGCGCCACCTTGGCCGCCTCGGTCGAATACTGCTCCATCTGGTCAGGCGTCTTGTTCGCCGCCGCCGTTCCTTGAGCGGTGTCATGGAAGCGCAGGACGTGGACCACCACGACCGGGCCGTCGTCATCGGTCGGCGGGTGAGGCACATCGGCCCAGTCGGCCTGCTCGAGCCCTTCCGGGGGCGTCGGCATCTCCATCGGCTGCGTGCCCATGACGATGGTCGACTCCATCCCAGCGTCCTTGTGGTGGTGCGACTTCTGGAAACTTGGGAGCGACTGCATGTCGACGAACGACTTGCGCGTTGCGTACTTGACCACGCCGATACGGTCCCACGTCGTTGCGTCGCCCAGCAGTTGCTGATCAACGTCGCCGAAGAACACCGCCGCGGCACCGACGGCGGCGAGTGAGTCGAGCGGCGAGTAGGCGTCGTCGGCCTCGCGCCCACTGATGGCTGACTCGCGGCCGTCGGCGTAGTCGGCGACTTCGCGGTACTTCATCAGGTTGACCATCCACACCGGGCCGTCGTCTTCGGGCGGCATCGTTGCCATCTTCATCCCGTATGCCACGTTCGGTGTGCCGTAGCGGACAGTGTTGCTCATGGGGTGCTCGCTTTCTTGCCGGTTCCAGTCGTTGCCGTCGTGGTTCGTGCAACAAGAAGTTGCATCATTTCTCGCGCCACCATCGGCCCGGCATTCTGGTTCTGGCCGGTGACGATGTTGCCGTCGACGACCCAGTGATTGGCGAGTGGGTCACGCCGCCTGGTCTGGCTCTCGAAAGCAGCACCAACACCGCGCAGCTCGCGCTCCGGGTGATGTGGCGTCAATTGGATACCGAGTTCCTTCACCTGCTTGTCGGTGACTGCAGAGATCTTGCGGCCGTCGACGAGTGGGCTGCCATCGGCTGCCTTCGCATTGAGGAGGCCGAGCGGCCCGTGGCACACACCGCCCATCACCAACCCGCCAGCATTGGCCTCGGTCATCTTTTCGCCCAGCGCTTCGGAGAAGCCAAAATCGAAAGCAGCACCCCAACCCCCTGCCAGGAACACGATGTCGTAGTCACCCATATCGAGGTCGGCGATGGCAAGCGACTTGGTGACCTTGGCCTTGAAGTCGTCATCGGCCAGGAATCGGTCGTCGGCGGCACATCGGATGACCGGCTTGATCGACTGCGGGTCGACCGGAACCACGCCCCCGAGCGGGCTCGCCACATCGACCGCCATACCGGCATCGAGGAAGGCGTAGTACGGCACAGTCATCTCGCTGGCAAACACGCCGGTCGGCTTGCCGATGTCCATCACGGCGGTGTTCGTCGCAACGATCAATGCTCGCTTGCCAGCGAGGTCGAAGGTGGTCGCGTCGGGATCTTCCGGGTGCATTCCAGCGCGCTGCAGCACCTTGCGGAGTAGACGGGCAGGTGGGGGTGCTGTCTTCATAAGGGCTCCAGAGGTGGGTCGGCGTGACGCATACGGCCACGGATTGTTGCGCTCGGGAACAGCCCGGGCACGTTCGGTTTGCAACGCGGTTCGCATGTGCGCGAATACGTCGGAAGCTGTTTCGTCGTTCCAGCGATTGACCGTTTCGATCGGATCGTTATCGAGGTCGTACAGCTCCCACTGATCGGGCAACGCGGCCGTGCGGTACTCATCGCCGCCCGGGCCTGACGCTGCAAGGTGGCGGACACCAGGTTCCGTCCAGGTGTCGGGGTCGTCAAACGTACGCACGAGCTTCCACAGGTTTCCGGCGCCATCGACATCGGCGGGAACGCGCACCACGAGCCCCTCGAAATTCGATGCAACATGTGCGGGTACCTGGATACGCAGCGGCGCCGGAGGCTTGGTGGTCCGGCCGAGCCGGCGAGCGAGACCAGACGCCCCCGAATCACCCTCGAGCATGTTGTCGCGCGTCATGAGGTACACCGGCCGATCAGGGTCGGCGGTGCTGGGTGCGTCGACCACGGGCATCAAGTTTCGGCCGGGCAGCGGATGGACCTCGCTGAAGTCCGACCGCAGCACGTCGGCGGCAATCAACTCGTCAATGCCTGCCGCAGCAAGGAGGGTCGGGACGATGTCGACGTGCGAGGTCGGCGCACCGTCAACCGACGTGCCGGTCGTCGGGTTTGCTCCAACGCGAGCGATCGAGAACGGCACGCGGGTGGCCTCGTCGTAGAGGGTGAACCACTTCTGGTGGAGTCCGCCGTGAGCACCGAGCAGGTCGCCGTGGTCAGAGGTGCGCACGATGACGCTGTCGTTGCCGCCCTGATCGACCGAGGCGGTGACCGCGCGACGAACCCGGTCGATCGGGCCGTCGACCTCAGCATGAAGGCGGTAGTACAGGTCGCGATATTTCTGCGCCTTCTTCAAATACGTCCCGGCAACGGCTGGAATCGGCCCGTACCCCGACGGATAGGTCTCGCGATACGCGATTTGCGCAGCCGGCTTGCTTGCAAGATCCTCGTGAGCCGTCGGCGCTTCGGGCACGTGCGGCGGGTCGAGTGGGCTGGCATCGAGCGGGTTGCCGCGTCGCGCCCAGGCAGGAAAGAGCACGATGTCGTGCGGGTTGACGAAGCTCGCCACCAGCAGGAACGGACGCTGCGCATCGACGTCGCCAGCCGCACGGCGGGCATAGCGATCTTCGAGCCAGGCAACCACGCGGGCTGCGATCAACGGGTCGCGTCGGACCCCGCTGTCGGCGAGTTTGCCGCCGTGCGGTTCGGGACCGATCCAGCCGTCGAAACCAAACGCGTCGAGAGGGTTCGCAGCGCGATACTGCTCGACAGCCGCCGCATCGACGTTGCCGTCGTCGTCGTTGGTCTCAACCCGGCTGCCATCAGCCGCCCCGCCGGAATGGTGCAGGTCGGAATGGTGCAGGTCGGAATGGTGCAGGTCGG
>NZ_JBDNIJ010000374.1:0-2564 GCF_041688325.1 Ilumatobacter sp. | reverse complement strand
GACCCCGCACATTGCGATCTCGGTCGACATGCTCGACACCGGCATCGACGTGCCCGAGTGCGTGAACCTGGTGTTCTTCAAACTGGTCCGGTCCAAGACCAAGTTTTGGCAGATGATCGGGCGCGGCACACGACTCTCACCGGACCTTTTTGGGCCTGGTGACGACAAGGCCGAGTTCAAGGTCTTCGACTTCTGCCAGAACCTCGAATATTTCAGCCAAGAACTCGCCCCCGCCGAAGGCTCAGGGGGTGCGCCGCTGAGCGAGCAGATCTTCTTGGCCCGACTCGAACTCATCCAAGCGTTCGACAAGATCCAAGCCCACCGAGATGAGCGCTCCGAGGTGGCCGGCGTGTTGCGTGAAGCGATTGCTTCGATGAACGAGAACAACTTCCTCGTCCGCCCCCACCTGCAACTGGTCGAACAGTTCCGGGAAGGCAAAGCCTGGGAATCGTTGACCGTCGGTGACCTCGCAGCACTAGCGGACCGTGTCGCGAAGCTTCCAGCACAGCTTGATCCGGACCACGAGGAGGCGAAGCGGTTCGACATGTTGCTGCTGAACGCTCAGCTCGGAGTGCTGCGGAGTGAGCCGTTCGAACGTCAGCGCCGCAAGGTGATGGCGATCGCTGGTGCGTTGGAGGACCAGCAGACAATCCCGGTGATTGCTGCACACCTTGCTCTCATCCAGGACATCCAGTCAGAGGAGTGGTGGGTCAACGTCAGTTACCCGATGCTCGAAGAGGTCCGCAAGAAACTGCGCGCTCTGGTGCACCTCATCGAGCGCTCCAAGAAGGGCGTGATCTACTCGGACTTCACCGATGAGGTCGGCGAGAGCATCGAGATCGAACTGCCGGGCACGGGCGGCTCCGTTGGCAGCAGCGAGTTCGTCCAGTTCCGCAAGAAGGCCGAACACTTCCTGACACAGAATCTGGGTGAGGCAGCGGTTGCCAAGGTCCGCTCGGGTAAGCCGCTGGGGGCCAACGACATCGACGAGCTGCAACGCATCCTCGTAGCGGCTGGCATTGGCACCGACGACACGTTTGCCGAGGCAAGCAAACGCGCTGGCAGCTTCGGGCTGTTCATCCGCAGCATCGTTGGCCTCGACCGGGCAGCAGCCAAAGAAGCGTTCGCCGAGTTCCTAGACGACAAGCGATACAGCAAGAACCAGATTGAGTTCGTCAACCTCATCATCAACGAACTCACCGACCGAGGCGTCGTCGATGCCCAACGGATCTACGAAGCCCCCTACGTCGGTGTCGCACCCGAAGGGCCCGAGTCGATCTTTGTTGAGGCTGAGCTCGATCGAATATTCGCCACGATCGATCAACTTCGAACCGCAGTCACGTAGCCGATCACAAACGACCCGTTGGAAAGAACCATGTCAACACAACGCTTCTCGCACACGACGTATCCGATCAGTCAACTCGTCGCCCAGATTGAGTCCGGCCAGCTCAGCCTTCCGGATCTTCAACGGCCATTCGTTTGGAAGCGCACCCGGATTCGCGATCTGTTCGACTCGCTTTACCACGGCTACCCCGCCGGGTACTTCTTGTTCTGGTCCACGCCTTCGCTGGTCGACAGCCACAAGGTTGCCACCGCTGAGGGGACCGCTGGTGGACTCAAGATGATCGTCGACGGACAGCAGCGCCTCACAAGCCTCTATGCCGTCATGAAAGGTCGACCGGTCATCAACGAGGACAACGAGGTTCAGTTCATCCGAATCTCGTTCAATCCCCTGACCGAGGCGTTCGCCGTCGGCGACGCAGCACGCGAGAAAGATCCGGAGTGGTTGAACAACATCTCAGAGGTTTGGACGAACTCTGAGGGGATGTTTGCGTTCACGAACGCCTTCATCTCCAACCTCTCCAATTCTCGCGAGGTCTCAGCGGAGGAGAACAAGAAGATTGGCGAGAGCCTCAGCAAGCTTGAAGGGCTTGGGAACTATCAGTTCTCTTCCCTTGACCTCTCAGCTGATCTCGATATCGATGAAGTCGCCGAGGTGTTCGTTCGGATCAACTCACTCGGTGTGCCGCTCAATAGCGCTGACTTCATTCTGACGCTCATGTCGGTCCACAAGAAAGAGGCCCGGCACCAGCTCGAAGACTTCGCCCGAGCGGCAAAGAATCCTTCGACAGACGGGGCGTCCCCGTACAACCACTTCCATGCGCCTTCGCCCGACGAGATGCTTCGCGTCGCTGTTGGCCTGGGCCTCAAGCGTGGTGTGCTCCAGAACGCCTATCAGGCGCTACGCGGCCGCGATCCGAAGACGAAGTTGGTTTCGGCAGCAGTTCGCGACGAGCACTTCGATCAGCTACTTGCTGCTCAGGACCAGGTACTCAACCTGACCAACTGGCACGAGTACATGGTTGCGGTCAAACGCGCTGGCTATCGAAGCGGCGACATGCTGACCTCGACGAACAACTTCCTGTACTGCTACCTCGTGTTCCTCATCGGTCGGCACGAATACGGCGTCGGCCAGAGCGAGCTGCGTGAAGCCGTGGCCCGTTGGTTCTTCATGGCCTCACTCACTGGGCGTTACACTGGTAGCCCCGAAACGATCCTCGAGG
>NZ_JBDNIJ010000373.1:0-5870 GCF_041688325.1 Ilumatobacter sp. | reverse complement strand
CCTTCTTCTTCGCCGGAGCCTTCTTGGCCACAGCCTTCTTCTTCGCCGGAGCCTTCTTGGCCACAGCCTTCTTCTTCGCCGGAGCCTTCTTGGCCACAGCCTTCTTCTTCGCCGGAGCCTTCTTGGCCACAGCCTTCTTCTTCGCCGGAGCCTTCGTGGAGGCCATCAGGTCACTTCTTCTGGCCGTTGAGGGCCTGCTTCAGCGTCGAGCTGGCGCTGAACTTCATAGCTGTCGATGCTTTGATTTTCACTGGCTCGCCCGTCTGCGGGTTGCGACCCTCGCGGGCGGCTCGCTGCGTCGTGCTGAAGTTGCCGAAGCCCGGCCATGTGACCTTCTCGCCCGACTTCGTCGACGAGACAACGTGGTCGAAGAACGCTCCGAGCGTGCGCTCGGTGTCGGCCTTCGAAACGCCTGCTGCCTCGGCGACTGCTTCGATCATTTCTGCCTTGGTTGCCATGGTGGTCCTCTTTCGAATGGTTGAGTTGATTTGTTCATCCCGACGTCGAACGTCGGGTCAGACTCCGCACGTTTCCTGCGGAACTACAACCATGTGACTTGGCTTCTTGGATTTCGGCAAGTACTAAACACATTGCAAATGCAATGATCGAATTGGTAGGGCCCTTGCGCCGTCTGTGTCCCCGACGTTTCGAGCCGAAGAACCCCTGGTCAAAGGGTCCGTCGACATCCACCACTCGACCGGAGAGCCGGGCTACACATAGTGCGTTGAGTATGAGCAAACGATCACATCCAGACGTTCCAGGCATCCACGAGGAGTGACGATGACCGACCTGCTTCTTTCCGCTGACGCTGCCGCCCTGGTGCCTGGACCCCTCGGAACGGAGGTGCAGGCCGGCAAATCTTCAACGAAAGCCCGGCTCGTGATCGATACCTCCGTACTGATTGCCGACCCGACCTGCGTCCTCGAGTTCACCGAGGCCGACATCATCATCCCGCTCACCGTGGTCGAAGAACTCGATGGCCTCAAGAGCCGCAGCGACGACGTCGGCCGATCGGCACGCACCGCTCTCCGCACGCTCGAAGAACTCCGCGTTGCCCATGGGGGATCACTTGCCCAACCGGTTCCGACGGGAGCGCCTGGCGCGACTCTGCAGATCGAGATCAACAACATTCGCAAGCACTTGTTGATCGAGCACGGCCTCGATCCGTCGATACCCGACAACCGAATCATCGGCGCAGCGATCGGCCAGTCCGACTTCGGTCCGACCACGATGGTCAGCAACGACGCAGCGCTGCGCATCAAGGCGGCCCACCTCGGCGTCTCGGCCGCCGAACACACTCTCGCTCGACGGAACAACGACCGGCCTGCAATCGGCTGGTCCACCATCGATGCGGCCCCAGAGGCAATCGACGCCCTCTACGCCGCAGGAGGCATCGCTGTCGAGTCCGTGTCTCCAGGTTTGGAGATCGCCGAGAACGAGTTCGCCGTGCTTCACGCTGGGTCCCAGTCGGCCTTGGTCCGAGCAGTCGGCAACGAAATGGTCCTCCTCCCTCGTTCGGCGCCGGAGCCCTGGGGGCTCCGACCACGCAACAAGGAGCAGCGATTCGCGCTCGAGCTACTCCTCGACCCGGACATCAAAGTCATCGCGCTCGACGGCCGAGCAGGAACCGGCAAGACGCTGCTGGCAATAGCTGCGGGTCTCGAACAGGTCGTCGAGCAGCGCCGCTACGATCGGCTTGCCGTCTACCGACCCCTCGTTCCTGTTGGGCGCGCCGATGTCGGCTTCCTGCCCGGTGGCCTCGACGAGAAGCTTGATCCCTGGATGGCGGCGATCCACGATGCCGTCGTCGCGCTGACCGACATGGGCAGCAGCCACGACGCTGGCAACCTCGTCGACGAACTCACCGAACGCGGGCAACTGTCGCTTGAGTCGGTGACCTTCCTCCGGGGCCGATCGCTCCAGCGGCAGATCGTGCTGATCGACGAAGCACAAAATCTCGAGCCCACGACGCTCCGCACGATCCTCACCCGAGTCGGCGAGGGCACCAAGGTGATCTTCACCTGTGACACCAGTCAGATCGATGCGCCGTATCTCGGTGAATCCAACAATGCGCTCAGTGTTTTGGCATCGGCGTTCAGCGGACAGCGCTGCTTCGGACACATCACGCTGACTGCGTGCGAGCGCAGCGACGTGGCCAGCCTCGCCGCTGAACTGCTCTGACGCCCGCTCAACTCGCCCACTCGGACGCGTTCACGCGCTGAGATCGTTCACGTCCTGAGAGTTACCCAGGAGAAGAACTTTCATCCGTTTGTCGCGCAGCTTCGAAGATTGAGTGTTACGCCGCTGCAACCGATGAAAGGGTTGAACGTATTGCACCTCCACAACTTCGAAGCGACGACTGGGCACTCCGTCGATTGGCGTGACTTGGCGAACTGCCGTGGGAACACCAAACTCTTCTTCCCACCCAAGGCAGAACGCCCACAGGCTCGGGCCCGTCGGGAAGCCAAGGCAAACCGGCTCTGCACCGACTGCGTCGTCCATGGCGCCTGCCAGCAGTTCGCACGCGACAATCACGAATACGGTTTTTGGGCGAGCGAATCCGAAGAAGAACGTCATCTCGCCGGCTACACGGTGGCCGCACCGATCGGCGTCCGAACGCGCATCGCTCGCGCAGCCAGCTGACCGACAACCCTCACTCCATTCCCCCACTCCATTCCCTCACTCCATTCCCTCACTCCATTCCCCCACTCCATTCCCCCACCACTCCGGCGTCGGCCCACCTCGCACCGCAGTCGTTGTGACAGGCGATGCCTAAGGTGGCATCTGTGCCGCTTCCCCGCTTCGCTGTCGTCGACGTCGAGACCTCAGGTCTCTCCGATCGGCGCCACCGCATCCTCCAGCTCGGCGCCGTGGTCATCGAGGCCGATGGAACGGTCATCGATCAGTGGTCCACCCTCGTCCGATTGGGATGGCCCCTCCAGAGCGTCGGGCCGACACACATCCACGGCATCACCCGCCCGATGCTCCGGGGTGCTCCACGGCTCTCGACAGCGCTCGACCAGCTGGCACCGTTGCTCGACGGCGCGATCTTCACGGCGCACAATGCTCAGTTCGACGCAGGCTTCATCATCCGCGCAGCGCACCGCCGCGCCGGCTTCGAACTCGGTCCGCAGCTCTGCACATTACGCATGTCGCGCCGCCTCGATCCCAACCGTCAGATGTCGCACCGCCTCATCGATGTTGCCGAGCGCTACGGCGTCGACCTCACCGCTCCTCACGACGCTTTGGCTGACGCATCGGCGACCGCCGCCGTCCTCCCCCACCTACTCGCCGCTCACCACGTCGTCGAGTCCGAACAACTCGCCCCATTCTTCGTGGGCCTCAAGCGCCCTCAGTAGCGGGCAAGCATCCGGGCGGCAAGATTGCTGGCTTGGCGCGCTGCATCCTTCGGCGAACGAACCACCACGTCGGGGCCAAGCCGGATCAGAAGTCTCGCCAACCATCGTTCGTTGGATACGGGGACCTCGACTTCGATCCAGCCCTGAGGTCGGCTCAGTTGGGTGACCTCGCCAACCGGATACCGGTCAAGAATCCACTGTGCCGCTGGCGCCAACCGAAGCGTGGCGTGAGGCAACTCAGCATCAGCAAAAAAGCCCGGCGGCCCGTCCACAGGATCATTCGTAGGAACGACACGCCCAGTTGGGGCAACACTGTCAATCCGATCGATCCGGAAGGTCCGCCGCTCATTCGACTTCGCGTCGTCAGCGACGACGTACCAGTTCCCCGCATCGACGAAGACGTGGCGCGGCACAATGACCCGCTCGGCTCGCTCGTCGCGGGCCGGCGAGTAATACAGCATCGTCAACTCAGCTGCTGCCGCAACCGCGTCGACCACTTCATCGGTCGCCTCCGGCCGCGACATGTCGATCGCCACGCCGGCGGTGTCGTCGGACTCAGCCGCCTCAACACCGGCATCCGTGAGCGCTCTGGCCAACTTGTCAAGCGCTCGACCCAACGGCCCGAATCGATCGGCGCCTGGCAACTCCATGGCAGCGCGCGCCGACGCGAGGAGTGAAAACCCCTCGGGCGCGGTCAGGCGCAGAGCCCGAGTGAACAGCCGGGGGACACCGACGAAGACCAGTCCGTCATCGACGAAGACGTCGATCATCTCATCGACGAACGGCGGGAGGCCACACATCGCCACCAACTCCAAGTCCTGTTGGACCTGGTCCGCCGTGAGGTCAAAACGCGCGGCGACCTCAGCGAGGGGTACCTCGCCCTGTTCCATCAGCCACGGGAGCATCACCAGGAGGCGGCTCAGCCGGTCTTCTGCGTTGCGCGGCCCCTTCATGATGCGGCCTCGACAACGCCGGTGAGCCAGTCGATGATCTGGTCACGAATCTCGGGCGGAGACACGACGGCTGCGTGGTCGAGCAAGCCGATCAACCAGGACCGGAAGGCATCAAGATTGGATGCAGGTACTTCCACGTTGATCGAGCCGTCGGCATGACGTTCGAGCACTCTTGCTGAACCGACCTCACGCTCGATGGCCTCAGCCCGGGTCGCGTCGATCCACACGACCGCGAGTACGCCGTCCCCTGGCGCGTGACCAATCTGCTTCGGGTCAGCCGGGAACGCATCACGCGGGTCAAACGACTCAGGTCGAGTGAAGGTACCGGTGGGCCCGACCTCGATCGCATCGACACCACCATCGAATCGGTCAACGCGGAACGTCCGCTTTTCATCCCGGTCCTGGTCATAGCCAACGACATACCAGAACCCGCCGCGCAGCAGGAGTCCCCACGGGTCGAGCTGCCGGCGGTCACCGCGGTACACGAACACGAGCGTCGACCTATTGGCGACGGCCGATCTGATCACCGGGAGCTCTGGCCGTTGGGGCAGCACCGCAGACACCGCAGCGTCGTTACCTGCCGATGCTCCACCGAGCTTCCAGAGGGCGTCACGTCCGGCTGAGGTGTCTGTGCGCACAGCAGCAACAGCGACTTGGAGTGCGCGGGTCTCGTCGGCATCGAGTTCGAGGTCGGCAAGCTCGTACGCCGCGCGGTCGATGCGATACGTCGCATGGTCATCGAAGCGCTCGGACTCGATCGGCACGCCGATGTGACGCAGCGCTGCCTTGTCACGCTCAAAGGCGGCCCGTCGCGATCGCTCCGCATCCGGATACTGACCAGCGAGCGCTCCCGTGATCTGAACGAGCGTCAGTGGTCGTTCAGACTCGAGTAGCAGCGCCAGCAGGTTGGTGAGTCGTTCAACCCGGTCGACGCGGTTCGCAGCCATCGATCACCGTCAGTCTTCGATGGCCGAACGAATAGCCTCGACGACTTCCGCTGCGCTTGCCCCCGGAGTGAGGATCTTTGCGATGCCGGCCGCGGTGAGTTCGTCGACGTCGTGGTCAGGAACAATGCCACCCACCACAACCGGAATATCGACGCCGCGCTCGCGCACCTTCTGGACAACCAACGGTGCCAGCGTCATGTGCGCACCGGACAACATCGACAGGCCAATCGCGTCGACATCTTCATCGACCGCGGCCGCGGCAACGGTGTCAGGCGTCTGAAAGAGGCCGGTGTAGATCACTTCATAGCCTGCGTCGCGCAGGATGCGCGCTACGACCTTGACACCGCGGTCGTGACCATCCAGGCCGACCTTCGCAACAAGAACTCGTTCGCCCGCCATCAGTTCACTTCGTTCCGTAGTCGTAGAACCCGCGGCCGGACTTCCGGCCGAGCAGCCCAGCTTCGACCATGCGCGACAACATCGGCGGCGCTGCGTACAGCGGCTCTTTGAACTCGTCGTACATGCTGACTGCGACGGCCAGTGTCGTGTCGAGGCCAATCAGGTCGGCGAGGCTGAGCGGGCCCATCGGATGGTTGCAACCTTCGACCATG
>NZ_JBDNIJ010000008.1:0-6689 GCF_041688325.1 Ilumatobacter sp. | reverse complement strand
TCCGTGGGTACGCGTTCCTTCAGAACGTGGGGCGCGGTCACGACGAACTCGGAGTCGAAGCCCGCCGCGAGGATCTACGAGTCGCGGCAGCATTCGACGAATTGACCGCCTCGATCTGACCGAACAGCCGGCACGGCTATCCAGGTGCACATCTTCCAGAAAGGTGCTGGAAAGGAGACCGTTCGGGCTCAAGGTGCGAGGAAGGACAATCGACGGAGGAGTTTGATACGCGGGTTGGTGGCTGCTCAACGTGATGGAGCTGCATCAACGCTCGTCTCGAACGTACGGCACGCCCAGCGCCATCGGTGCGCCGACGCGCCGCCGAAGGTCGCGGCTACCCCACACGACCAGTACGGCGATCGTGAGCAGATACGGCAGCATGCTGAGGAACTCGGCGGGGATATTTGGTGCCCATTCCTCGCCCTGCAACCAGAAGTTGGCGCGCCTGGCGAAGCCAAACAAGAACGCCCCAAGCAGGACACGTAGTGGTCGCCACGAGGCGAAGACCACCAGCGCCAACGCAATCCAGCCGATGCCGGCGGTGGTGCCGTCTTGGCTCCACGACGGCACCTGGCCGAGCACCAAATACGCACCGGCCATGCCGGCCAGAAAGCCGCCAGCCATCACGTGTGCGTAGCGGGTTGCCGCCACAGCGATGCCCATCGTGTCGGCGGTGCCAGGCGACTCGCCGACCGCTCGCACCGACAGGCCGGCCTTGGTACGGTTGAGGTAGAACGCGATGAGTATGGCGATCGCGATCGTGGCGTACACCATCGGGTCTTGGTCGAACAGCAGTGGGCCGAGCAGCGGGATGTCGCCAAGCGGACCCCAGCGGATCGGCGTGAAGTCGGTCGCCAAAGGCTTGCCCTCGATTGACTTGCCGATGAACGTGGACAGACCGGTGCCGAAGATCACCAGTGCCAAACCCGACACGATCTGGTTGGCGCGCAGTGTGACCGACAAAAAGGCGTGAATCGACGAGAACACAGCGCCGGCCACGCTGCCGACCAGTAGTGCCAGCCACAAGGAACCGGACGCATCGCCAACCTGGAACGCCATGACGGCGCCGATCAGCATCATGCCCTCGACACCAAGGTTGAGGACCCCGGACTTTTCCGACAGCAGTTCGCCGAGCGCAGCGAGCGCGATTGGCACTGCGGCCGCAACGGCGGCGGCGAGTGTGAGCACGATGGCGGTGTCGTTCATGCCGCCGCCACCGTGTTGAGGCGGGTCATCGATAATCGATAGTGCGAGAAGATCTCGCCGCCGATCGCGAACAACAGAATCACACCCTGCAACATGAGGCTGACCTCGACGGGCACCCGTTCACCTGGAAGCCCCTGCAAGGCGACACCCGCGTTTCGAAGCCCACCGAGAAACGTGGCGACGAGGATGATCGCGAACGGGTTGTAACGGGCGAGCGCGGCCACCACGATGCCGGTGAAACCGAGCCCGAGTTCGAGCCCGTTTGGGTCGAGTGCGTAGGCCCGCCCGGCGACCTCTGTCGCACCTGCAAGGCCACCGAGTGCACCCGACATCAGCAACGCAACGATCACGGTCCGGCGCACGGGGATGCCGGCGTAGCGGGCCGCGTTCTGTGACGAGCCGACGACGTTCATGTCGAATCCGAGGGATGTAAAGCGGATGATGGCCCACACCAGCAAGGCGATGCCGATCGCGGCCACGAGGCCCCAGTGCAGCCGGGTGTCGCTCCATAGTTCGAAGCGAGCCGTCGGAGGAATCTTCTTGCCCTGCGGAAAATTCGTCACCTCAGGGTCGCGCCAGTACGACTTGGAGCCGAAGATCAGGTAGCGCATCAAGAACAGCGCGATGAAGGTGAGCATCAGTGTGGTGATGATTTCACTGGTGCCGAAATAGGCCTTGAACACGGCAGCCGGTGCGGCCCACAGCGCTCCGCCGACGGCACCGGCGATCAATACGGCGGCGACGCCAAGGATGGTTGGCAGATCGGCAGCGATCGCCAACCCCGCCCACGATCCAAAGATTGCACCGAGGTACAACTGACCCTCCGCGCCGATGTTGAACAGATTCATGCGAAACGCCACTGCGGCGGCGAGACCGGTCAGGATCAGGGGTACCGCAATGGTGAGGCTGTCGGTGATGCCGTAGCGGCTGGTGAAGCTGGCCTCGAACAATTCGCGGTACACAGTGAGCGGGTTGAAGCCCTCGATCAACAAGAAGATCGCGCCTGCCGCGAGCGCGGCAAGGATCGAGAGAAGCGGCGTGGCGGCGGTCTGCCACCAGTGGCGTTCCAGCCGGCGTTCGAGCCGGATACGGAACGGAATCATGTGGCCCCCTCCAGGCCGGCGCTGGCGGATTCGTCGACCCCCGCCATCGCCAGCCCGATCGATTCGAGTGGCAGTTGATCGGTGGCACCCTCGAGTGCGATCCTGCCCCGGTACAACACGGCCACGCGATCGGCCAGGCTGCGCACCTCGTCGAGGTCTTCGCTGATGATCAACACTGCTGCGCCCCGTTCGCGAGCGTCGTGTAACCGGCTGCGCACGAACTCAGCGGCCCCAATGTCGAGCCCTCTGGTCGGGCTGCTCACGATGATGACCTGCGGGCCGCCGGCCTCGCCGAGCCCTGCGAGTTCTCGTGCGATCAGCACCTTTTGCGAGTTGCCGCCTGAGAGCACGCGAGCGTGGCTCTCGGTGCCAGGGGTCTTGATCTCGTAATCGGCAATGGCGGCCGCAATTTCGGCGCGCGCTGTGCGGCGGTCGACGAAAAACCCACGTGGTCGAGTGAGCAACATGTTGTCGGTGAGGCTGAGATCTGGCACGAGGCCGGTGCCGAGGCGGTCTTCCGGCACGAACGCAAGTCCGGCGCGGCGTGCCGCGGTGGGCCCTTTGCCGGTGACATCGACGCCCCCGACCTCGACGGTGCCGTGAGCCGGTTTGAACACGCCGGCGAGGGCGCGTGCGAGCGGGCGTTGCCCGTTGCCTGCCACGCCGGCGATGCCGAGGATTTCGCCCTTACGGATGGTGATCGACACATCGTCAACCACGGTTTGGTCGCCATCGAGCACCGTCAAGCCAGTGGCGCGCAATGCAACGGTGTTGTCGGTGGAGGTGCCGCGTCGTGTGCCGATCTCGACGGGACGGCCAACCATCAACTCTGCGAGGTGGCGCTGACTGGTGTCGGTGGTGGCCACCTCGCCGGTGACCGCTCCGGCCCGCATGACGGTGACGCGGTCGCTGACCGCCATGACCTCGCCAAGTTTGTGGCTGATGAAGACGATCGCCTTGCCTTCGGCCGTCATCGACCGAACGGTGGTGAACAAGGCCTCGACTTCGGGCGGGGTGAGCACAGCGGTCGGCTCGTCGAGCAGCAACACGTCGGCACCGCGATACAGCATTTTGACGATCTCGACCCGTTGGCGTTGCCCGACCGTGAGGTTGGAGATCAAGGCGCGCGGGTCGATCGGCAAGCCGAACCGGTCGCCAATCTCGGCGACCCGTTTGTCGATCTCGCGCGGTTTGAGTAGTCGCTGTTGATTGGGGTCGCCGAGCACGACGTTTTCGGCGACGGTGAAGCGGTCGACGAGGCGAAAGTGCTGGTGCACCATGCCGATGCCGTTGGCGAGACCCTCGCGGGGGCTTCGCAGGCGGACCACTTTGCCGTTGCGTTCGATGTGGCCCTCATCGGGCCGGTACAAGCCGCACAGCATTGCCGCGAGTGTGCTTTTTCCGGCACCGTTTTCGCCGAGGATCGTGTGAACCTCTCCGCGCCAGACGCAGAAGTCGACAGCGTCGTTGGCGAGTACGCCGGGAAACCGCTTGGTGACACTGACGGCAGCGATCGCTGCCGGCTGGCCCGGGTGTGCCCCCGGGCCAGCCTGTACGGCAGTTGACATATCAGCCGGTTGCGCTACCGATGACGCCGGCCACGAAGTAGTCCATGCCGAGCAACGTGCCGAGGTCCGGTGTTTCGCCGGCCGCTACGGCTTCGGTGCCGTCTTGATTGACAATCGGCCCAGTGAAGGCGTTGAACGAGCCTGCGATGATCTCGTCGGCCTTGGCGGAGATCTGATCGCGCACGTCTTGAGGTACGACGTCGGCAACGTCGGCCAGCGTGACAAGGCCGTCGGCCATGGTGCCGTAGTACTGGTCGCTGGTCCAGGTGCCGTTGCTCACGCTTTCGACGACGTTGATGTAGAACGGACCCCAGTCCCAGACGGGTGCGGTCAGCCACGCTTCGGGGGCGAAGCGTGACATGTCGTCGTTGTAGCCAACCCAGTAGCCACCAGCCGTCTGTGCGGCCTCACCGGCCGAAGGGGTGTCCTGGTGTTGAGCGATCACGTCGGCGCCGCCGTTGAGCAGTGCTTCGGCGGCTTCCTTCTCGATCACCGGATCGAACCACGTGGATGTCCACACGACCTCGACGGTGGTGTCGGGGTTGATGCTCTGGGCACCCAACGTGAAGGCGTTGATGCCACGCAACACTTCGGGAATCGGGAACGCGGCGACGTAACCGATCTGGCCCGACTCGGTCATCGCGCCTGCGGCCATGCCAGACAGATAGCGCGCTTCTTCGGCAGCGCCGAAGTAGGTGCCCATGTTGTCGCTGGTTTTGTAGCCGGTGGCGTGCTCGAACTTGACGTCGGGGAACTTCTCCGCGACGGCCAACATCTGGTCCATGTAGCCGAACGATGTTCCGAAGATCACGTCGTTGCCGTCGCGGGCGAGGCGCTCGAAGATGGCCTCCGACTCGGCGCCTTCCGGCACGCTCTCGAGGAACGTGGTCTCGACACAGTCGCCGAGCGCTGCTTCGAGTTCAAGGCGGCCATCGTCGTGCTTTTTGGTCCAGCCGGCGTCGCCGATCGGGCCGACGTAGACGAATGCGGCCTTGATCGGGTCGCAATCGGCGGCGGGTTCCGCGGCAGGTTCGGCTGCGGGTTCGGCGGCCGGTTTGTCGGCGGTGTCGTCGTCGCTGCCGCATGCCGCGGCGACGAGTGTGATGGCGGTGAGCGCCGCCATCGAGCGCCGTAGCGCCCTTCGGGTGTGTGTGCTGTTCACGCTTGCTTCTCCTGTTGTGGGTCGTGCTCGATCTCAGTCGAGCGATTGTCGGGCGTCATGAGGACGCCCTCGAACGGTGGCGCATCAGTTCGAAATTCATCGCGCCTGGTGGAAACCATGTTCGGCTGTGCCAGATGGGTCGCTGGTGTTCATCGAGACCAACCTCGTCGATTCGCAGCACCGGGATGTTGGTCGGCGTGTCGACGGGAGCACCTGGATGGTCGATGTCGCACGCCAACTCGGCGTGCAAGCGGGCCAGTTGCGCAGCCGTGCGCAGGCCGGCGCGGGTTTCGAGGAACTCGAACAGCGGCTCGGTGATGGCGGGCGTGGCGATCGCTTCGGCGGCCAATTCGGCGCCGAGACGAGACACGGGTAACACATTGACGACGTACACGAGTGTGGTGCCGTCGTTGGTGAATCGCTTGGCGGCGACCACCACGGGGTCGCCAGCGTTGATGTCGAGTTGGGTGGCCACATGGCGCGACGCCTCGTCGATCGACACGGCGTCGAACTCGACCTGTGACTCGAGGCCGTGGCGTTCGAGTAGTTCGGCCAAATCGGTTGCGCGTGCGAGGTCGTTGGTGAGCCCGACACCTGCGGCGGCAAAGTTGCCGACACCGTGACGTTGCACCACCAGCCCGCGCTGCACGAGCGCGGTGATCGCTGAACGGACGGTGGCCCGACTGACTTGGAACTCGCGGGCGAGGTCGTGTTCGGGAGGAAGTTGGTCGCCGGGTGCGAGCTCGCCGCTGACCAACTGTTCGTGCAGGATCTGTTCGGCCTGGACCGCCAGTGACGGTTGTCGAACGGGCAGTCGCCGGCCCGAGCGTTGCGTCGGCGAACTGGTCGCCGCTGCACTCGTTGTCGCATTCATGCCCACACGCGCCCCTCCCCGCAGTCGTCAGATGACTGCCATCTCACAGTAGGCAAAGATTGGGCCTCACGCAAGGACCAATGATGCGTGTGCTTTCCGACCGGAATTCGGCAACGGTGGTGGTCACCGTGGTCGAGACCGATCGCTCGGTGCCGCGCCACACCGGATCGAAAATGCTGGTGCTCGCCGACCGTCGGCAGATGCTCCGAGCCGCGGCAGCATTCGGCCCTGTGGTTCACGCGCCTCCGGCGCCCTGACGACGGGGATCATCGGCTGCCGATGTGCGCAGCCAGGGCCAAACGGGGTGGTGCCGTCGGTGGCAGCTACGGAATGTCGTCTCGCACGAAGGGCACATGCATGGGCAAGTAGACGATCAAAGAAGACGGGAACAACGGCTCGATCGAGGTCAACTCGGGCGAGATCATCCGTACACACGCCAAGCGACTCGGACGCGACGACAAGGTGCGTCTCCCGATGCGAACCGTCTCGTCGGTTCGACTCGACCGTCAGATCGGCGGCGACGTGGTCATGGTGAAAACCGTTGACGCGACCTACGCCTGGAAGCTGTCCGGCGACGACGCGAAACAACTCGTCGCCGAACTCACGACCGACGGCAAGTAGGCACTGATGGGCGTGGGACCTATCGGCCGCGGATGGCGATCAGTGGGTCGGCAGCGGACACGGTCACCGTTGCAGTCGACCGGGCGATCTCGTCGCTGATCGGGCCGACCGATCCTCGAAACGACTGGTCCGAGTCCGGCTCGATCTCGAGGTAC
>NZ_JBDNIJ010000372.1:0-6155 GCF_041688325.1 Ilumatobacter sp. | reverse complement strand
CGGTGGTGTGCGCGGCGTGGTCGACGAGGCCGCAGTCGATGCCGGCGAGGTGCAGATCATCGCCCCTGATCAGTTCATGCGCGAGGCCGTCTTCGAGAACGTCATTGCCGGCCCAGCGATGGGCCGACGCGCTGCCTACCAATTCGGCATGACGCTCCCGGCGGGACCGATGCAGCACGTCGACTGCGGGCTCGGCAAGGCCACCCCGGTGGGTTCGGTCGGGCTGATCCCGCCAACGATCTCGATCATGGAAACCGGTCAGGAACTGATCGTCGACGGCATTCGGATTATCTTCCAGCTGACGCCGGAGGCTGAAGCGCCCGCCGAGATGAACTTCTTCTTCCCCGACAAGGGCGAAGCAGGTCCCGACGGCAGGCCAATGGGCTGGCTGTGTATGGCCGAAAACTGCTCACACAACATGCACAACCTCCTTCCCCTCCGCGGTGCGCAAGCGCGTGACTCACTCGGTTGGTCGAAGTACATCAACGAAGCACTTGAACTGTTCGGCGCTGACACAGCGCTGATGTTCGCCAGCCACCACTGGCCCCGCTGGGGAACTGACGACGTCGCAGGGTTCCTGCGCCAGCAGCGCGACCTGTACCGCTGGATGCACGACCAGACCATGCGCCTGGCAAACAAAGGGCTCACACCAACCGAGATCGCTGACGAACTCGCCCTGCCGAGTGCGTTCACCGATCAGATCCACACGCGCGGCTACTACGGCGCACTCGTCCACAACGTCAAGGCGGTGTACCAGCGCTACCTCGGCTGGTACGACGGGAACCCTGCCCGACTCTGGAATCACCGGCCCACCGAAGCAGGCCGCCGCTATGTCGACCTCGCCGGTGGCGCCGACGCCCTTCTCGCGCACGCTCAGGCAGCATTCGACGAGGGCGACTACCGCTGGGTCGCCGAGGTGGTCAACCACCTCGTGTTCGCGGACCCGACGAACAATGCCGGCCGCGAGCTGCAAGCCGATGCGTTGGAGCAACTCGGCTATCAGGCCGAGTCGGCCACGTGGCGCAATGCGTACCTCACTGGGGCAATGGAGTTGCGCGACGGCCCACCGGCCGCGCGCCCTGCACCATCGCGGCCCGGCATGGCGGCCGCGCTGACGATCGACATGATCTTCGACGCCCTGGCAATTCGCCTGAAAGCCGAAGAGGTCGCAGGCGAACGAGTGATCTCCAACTGGCAGTTCACCGACCTGGAAGACGGTGCAGGCTCCGGGTCATGGGTCTTCGCGCTCGAGAACCAGGCAATCCACTACGTCCACGGCCGCCACGCTGACGATGCCGCGGTCACGGTCACCCTGACCAAGGCCGACTTCATTCAGATCACCGGTGGTGCCATGACCTTCATCGACGCCGTCACCGAGGGCAAGGTGCAACTCGAAGGCGACCCATCCGTCCTGGTCACGATCTTCGGAAACCTCGACACCTTCGAAAGCGGCTTCCCCATCGTCGAGCCGTAACGCAGGTTCACTCTGGTTCGCCTGGTCACCCGCCTCCGTAGTGGTGGAGCAAAGCCAGGGGCAGTCAGCAAGTCGCTGACGACCCCCAGCTCCGTTTCCAACTCAGGTCTTATTTACCGCCCTCCTTGAGGACAACGGTCTCGGGTGTGTAGTCATTGCCGAAGAGGTCTGCGCCGTCGCCGACGAGGGCCCATGCGGCCTTGGTGATCTCCGTGGTGAACGCGCCATCACTCGGCGGCGCGGTGAGGACCGTTGCGCCTTCGAGGTTCGGTGTGTTCTGGCTGATCGTCACGGTGCGGTCCCAGTCAGCACTGTTCAAGAGGCCAACACCGTCGGGTGCCGGCCAGATGAGCTTGTTGACTTCATTCATCATCCACTGCTGATGACTTTCGCCAAGCGTGGAGCCTGCGTTGGTGACGATCGTCGCGCACTCGGCGACGTTGTCACGGCAGTAGGCCCATCCCTGCAGCGACGCTGCAACGAATCGGGTGGCCTGATCCTTGTACTCGGCATCGTCGGCAAGGCGCCCAGCGTCGGCCCAGACCGCGTCCTGGAGCATGCCAACGCCAACTTCTTCGTAGCTGATGACATTGAAGTCGTCGGCCGTGTAGAGCTCGCCGGTTTCAGGATTGATGGCCTCGAGGACCTGGGCGTACTCGTTGTACGTCATTGCCTCGGCGGCATCGATCTCGCCTTCGAGCAGTGCGACCATGTCGAACTGCTGGCCAACGAGCGTGACATCGGTTGCCGGGTCGAGGCCTTCGGCGCCGATCGCAGCGAACACTTCGTACTCGTTACCGAAGCCCCAGTTGCCGATCGTCTTCCCGGCAAAGTCAGCCGGTGAGGTGATACCCGAGTCAGCAAAGCTGACCTGCAGCGTGCCCGACCGGGCAAAGACTTGTGAGATGTTGACGATGTCAGCACCTGCCTCACGGGTCTGGAGTGCCTTGGGCACCCAAGCAATGGCGAAGTCAACGTTGCCGGTAGCGAGTTCAGCCTGCGGCACAATCTCGACAGCACCTTCCTTGATCTCCACGTCAAGGCATTGGGCTGCAAAGAAACCCTTGTCGGCTGCTGCGTAGTAGCCAGCAAACTGTGCCTGGGTGAACCACTGCAGCTGCAAGCTGACTTGGTCGACCGTTTCACACGCCGCAGCGTCACCGCCCGCGTCGCCAGAGGCGGACGAATCTGCCGCATCATCGCTGCCACAGGCCGCGGCAACAAGCCCCAGCACTGTTGCACCGACGGCAATTGCCTTCAATGATTTCTTCCTGTTGGTCATGGTTTTCTCCCCCGAGGCTTCCCTCAGTTGTTGTCGGATGTTCAGGTCAATTGATCAGCTGATTGCTTGCCCCGTTGGAGGCGCTCGAGCGCGACCGAGATCACGTAGAACGTCAGGCCCAACGCCGACGCTCCAATCACATATGCCCAGGTGACATCTTTACTGCCGTTGAGGCTGCTCCGGACGCCGGTCGCAAGACCGTTCTGGACACCGCCGAAGTACTCGGCAACGAAGGCCGTGATCACGGCAAGGGGAGCCGAGATTCGCAACGCTGTGAAGAGATAGCCGAGAGCATTCGGCACGCGAACTTTCAGCAAGATCGCTGACGGTGAAGCGGCGTACGAGCGCATCAAGTCGAGGTGTGTCGCGGACACCTGGCGGAGGCCTTTGCTGACATTGACGAAGACGACGAAAAAGACGATGAGTGCCACCATCAGGCGGCGCGGTATCTGGCTCGTCGTGCCGAACAACATGTTGTTCAACACCGGCACGATCACCACGATCGGGATTGCGTTGAGGGCAACCGCCAACGGCGTGATGAGTTCTTCAAGCAGCCGAAAGCGAACGGTGATCAAGCTCATCAGGACGCCCATGAAGGTGCCGATGAGCAACCCCACCAAGGCGTTCGTGCCGGTCACCAGCGTCTGCTCGAAGACCTCACTGATCCGCACGGTGAAGGCCGACCAGATCGCAGTTGGCGCCGGCAACACAAACGGTTGGATGTCAAAGACTCGGACGAGGAGCTCCCAAATCGCGAGGAAGCCAACACCAAAGGCGAGCGGAGGCCAGGCCGCGCGGCCGAATCGGCGTATCGCTGTACTCACCGGTCTTCGATCCCCCGAGCGCCGTCTCCCAATTCGGCGCCGCGCAGTGCTTCTCGGACTTCGGTGATCTTCTTATAGAAGGAATCGCCCTCGCGGGTGCCTTCATCACGGTTCTTGCCAAGCCCAACGTCGATGACGTCAGTGATCCGGCCCGGTCCCGCCGACATGACCACCACGCGGTCGGACAGGTAGACCGCTTCGGGAATCGAGTGCGTGACAAAGACCACCGTGGTGTTGGTGACCTCGCAGATCTGCAGCAGTTCGGCTTGCATATGTTCGCGAGTCATCTCGTCGAGCGCACCGAACGGTTCGTCCATCAACAAGAGCGGCGGATGCGACGCCAAGGCACGAGCGATGGCGATGCGTTGTTGCTGGCCGCCCGACAGTTGCCACGGCATGTGCGCGCCGCGGTCGGGTAACTTGACCAGGTCAAGCATCTCTTGTGAACGAGCCGCCCGCTTGGCTTTGTCCCAGCCCTTGAGTTCGAGCGGCAGTTCGATGTTTTTCGCAACAGACCGCCAATCGAACAGGCCTGACTGTTGGAACGCCATGCCGTAGTCCTGGTCAGCACATGCTTGCTTCGCCGACTTGCCGTTCACCTCGATGGTGCCTGCGGTTGGTTCGATCAGATTTGCAATCAGACGAAGCAAGGTCGACTTCCCGCAGCCGGACGGCCCAATCAGTGACACAAATTCACCCGGGTCGACAGTGACATCGGTGTCGCGCAACGCGTCGACTTGCCCTGACGTTTCGGCGTTGAACACCATCGAGACGCCACGAACATTGACTGCCGGTTGACCCGTCACCCTCGCTCCTCCTGCGGACGATTCCGCATTACGTACGTTTCACAACCGACGATCATGGTGAACATCGCGAGGCCGAGTGCCGACGCAGCGAACACTGCTGCGTACACCGAGGCCGGCTGTGACGTGACCTTCTGGCTGTAGTCGATGGTCGCATAGCCGACGCCGCGGAGCCCACCAAGTGTGATCTCGGTGACGATGACGCCGATCACCGCTGCGGTTGCAGCGAGCTTCAGTCCTGGGACCATATATGGGATCGCTGTGGGGAACCGCAGCTTCCGTAGGGTTGTCCACCACCCTGCGGCATAGCTCGCCATCAGCTCAAGTGAGGCTGGCGGGGCTGCTTGCAAACCACGCAACGTGGACACCGTGATCGGGAAGAACGACAGGAAGGCTGCGAGCGCGACCGCAGATGTCCATTGAGGCCAGTCGAGGCTGCCACGAATCGCCGTGACCTGCGGAGCCAGCGCGATCAGTGGGATGGTCTGCGACAGGACAACATATGGCAGCAGGCCTCGCTCGACGATTCGAAAGCGCGCCATCAGCACCGCCAGCAGCACACCGATTGCGGTGCCGACAATCAAACCGGCAACCGACATTTGGAACGTGTACCAGGAGTAACCGAGCAGTACTTGCCACACCAGCTGGCCGCGCTGGCCGATCGCCGGGCGCGTCAACTCTGCGAACATTTCCCAGGTGTGTGGCATCACACGGTCGTTGGTCTTAGGAATGAGCTTCCAACCGAAAATGTCGCCTCCGGCGTCTGGCCCGAGAGCTTTATAGACCTCCCAGCCGATAGCGACAAGGCCAAGCGCGACGACGAACAGGACCGAGCGCCGGGCGGCGCTTCTCACTCTCCTGGTCACCATGTCGTCACGCACTCCCCTAATACCGCTCGCTGGTCGTGTTCGTTGTCGTCATACTCTTCCGGCTCTGAATGTAGCCGGTGGACGGTTCGCGCATTGGAAGGAACGGCCGCTCTCGGTCACACGGGCCCAACCGGCCTCGCGGTGCAATCGGTGACGCGGCCGATCGTCGGATCTCGTGCACCATGCGTCACAACTAAGGTGCTGCTCGCGCTGTCCACCACCGTCAATCCCGAAAGGCCCTGCATGCTCTTCCCCGTTCGCAAGATCGTGAGTCTGATCGAAGAAATTCGCTCCGATCATGGCCCCGCCCCGGCAATGCCCCTGCTCAAGGGCGCAATCGCTGCGGTCGTTGGCAACCCATACGTCGGGCAGTACGTCGACGACCTCTCGCCGGCCACAGCTGAGCTACGCGCACTCGGCGAAGAGTTGGGGGGCCAGCTCATTGCCCACCTCGGAGGCGACCCTTCCAGCATCGAGAGTTACGGCAAAGGCGCAATCGTCGGTGGTGCAGGCGAGATTGAACACGGCGCCATGTGGCACATTCCCGGTGGCGGCGGAATGCGCGCCGCCATTGGACGAGGTACGTCGATCGTTCCATCGACGAAGAAAGTTGGTCCGATGGGTGCTCGGCTCGATGTTCCGCTGACGCACCTCGATTGGTCGTACGTGGGGAGCCACTATGACGCCATCGAGATGGGTGTGTCAGATGGCCCCCGACCCAACGAGATGGTGTTGATCTTGGCCATGGCGACCGGTGGGCGCATCAATGCTCGCCTCGCTGGCGGGTTCACGATCGAGGATCAGGGCAAGCCAGGGATGCCGGCATGAGGGTCGCAGTCATCGGGCTCGGTCGGATGGGTTGGCCAATCGCTGGACATCTTGCTGACCCCGAACATGGCCATG
>NZ_JBDNIJ010000371.1:0-2268 GCF_041688325.1 Ilumatobacter sp. | reverse complement strand
TAGTGATCCAGTCGCTCGATCCGGTCGATGCCGTAGACGTAGTCGAGCCACAGCAGCCGTTCAAGAAACGTTTCGGCGGGATGGTTGGCTGCCGCTGTCGGCAAATATTCGTAAGGTATTCCGGCTGTTCGGAGCGCCCCGACCGATGGCGCGTCGGTGACGACGAGGAACCGTTGGGAGAAGCGATCCTGGCACGCGACGATTTGTGCGGTCGGATGTCCGGTGGCATCGATCACGACCAACTCGCCGTCACCCGGAAATCGCACCATCGCCGGAAATATCGCTCGTGAAATACGACCACGTGGTGTCCACGCAGGTTGTTCAGCGGGCTCCTGGTGCTGTCGATTTTGGAGCATGCCTCGCCGCGTCCGGGCCGCAATCCGGTTGGTTGTTCGTACTGCCTGACGGATGCGGCGCATCCATGCGCGCTCGGACCGTCGGACGGAGCGCCGCGACCGGCGAATCCAGCGTTCTCTGAAGAGCCGAATCCGAAGCCGACGATTTCTGACCGTCGTTGCAGCGTCTCGGAGCTGCGGTTCGTACCGGTCGGGGATCCGTTCGATCAACCAGAGATACGCGCCGCGTCCGCGGGGTCCACGCCGACGGGGCTGGCCCGTGTCGTCGGGCGCGTTCACAGCCAACCCTCGATGAGGCGCGCCGCGGTGCGGCTGCCGTCGGCGGCGGGCAGCGCTTCGAGCCGAGTGCGGATGCCTGCGCGCCGTTCGTTGTCGGCGAGCGCAGCGACCGCGTCCCGCAGGGTCCGGTCGTCGGATCCGTCCCAGCGGAGGCCGAGCCCTTGCTCGCTGGCCCAGCGACTTCGGGCGTCCTGGTCGTCGGTCTTGGTGGCCAAGTTCGGGACGAGGATTGAGGGAAGCCCGAGCGAAAGAGCCTCGTGGAACGAGTTGTAGCCGGTTGCGATGGCGGCGAAGTCGAACGCCGCGAAGTACCGACTGATCGGAAATTGTCTGACAACCGCGACCCCGCCGGTGGGGTCGTCGGCGGGTGCGCTGAGCACACTGCGCGCCAGGCACGGGCGAGCGCCGACACGTTGCAGCTCGCCGACCAGGCTCCCGAGTGTCGAGTCGAGGTCGTTGATTGTGCCAGCCCCCAACTGCACCATGACGTTCAGGGCCTGAGCGTCGAGGCCCAGTTCTGCACACGCGGCGGTGCGATCGAGCTCGCCGTTTGGCCCGACGTAGCAGATCGGTGGAATGTGATGGACGCCGGCGAGCACCTTCGACGTTGCACCGTGGTCGAACGCGGCTCCGTATTCGCCAGGCTCGATCACCTCGTCGAAGTGATCGGCTAACTGGATCGTCTTGTCACCAACGCCTGGCCGCCACATAGCGCGCCGCATCCAGACCCGATGTGGTCGGCGGCGGAGACGTCGACGTCCGAGTGCATTGGTCAGGCCGCGATACGGGTGGACACCGTCGAAGACGACGACGTCGGGTCGGTAACGCGTCATGAGTTGCTCGACTCGATCTTCGAGCAGCTCGTGCCACTCGTTGGGCGTGACATCGAGGTATCCGGCTGAGGCAAGGTGCTCGACTCGCAGCCCTGCTTCGACAGGAATCGGCAGTGCCGCGGACAGCGTGAAGAGGATGCAGTCGACGTCGGGGCCGAGTTGTTCGGCGACGGCCATCATGCGTGTGACGTGTCCGAGGCCTGCCCCGTTGCTCGTGCACAGCAAGACGCATCGACGAGGCATGATCAGCCAGAGTAGCGCTGGGGTTGAACTGTCGGGCCGATCCACTGCAAACACGGCAAAGCCAGGGGAGAGGCGAGCGCTACAGTGGCCTGATGGCGGGCGGTCCGGATTCGACATCGGGCACTTCGTGGGAACGGCCGTGGAACCACATCGACGAGGCGGCCTCGACTGCCCAGTCGACGGCGCGTGCCGATCGCTCTGAATCAGCGGGCCTGGTTCGACACGACCGTCTGCAGGTCCGGGCACAGATCCTGTCGATCGGCGTTCGGCTCCGCAGGTTGGTCCGTGCTGCTGCTGGTTGGCGGCCGCACCGTCGCGATCTGCTGCGTTGGCTGCCCCGCCGCCGCAACCGCAATTTCGACACGCCGAGCTCCGATCTGGCCGATCGGAGCGTCTTCAACGCAATCGGCTTCGACCCGCAACACGACGGTGTGGTGATCGATCTCGCCGATCTGGCCGACCCTGCAGGGCGCAAGCGCCGACCGGCGCGGGTTGTCCGACGCGTGCATCGCGCCCGCGGTGTGCGCTTCGAGCAGGCTCGCCCCGACGCGCCGTCG
>NZ_JBDNIJ010000370.1:0-17459 GCF_041688325.1 Ilumatobacter sp. | reverse complement strand
GACCCGACGCAACCTCACCAGACGGACTGCGTGCTCTTTCTGCTCCGACGAGTACCGCCGCGACCTCTTGCTCTTCGACTTCGACATGATCTCTCCTTGATAACCAAAGTAGAGAGCCTCCGATGAACCCAGGGCGATTCACTATTCTGGCAGCACCGCAATTTGTGCTGCCAGAACGTGGAATAAGTGCTGACAAGACGTGAAACATTCTGCTGCTGTCAGCATGAAACTTCACACGCTGCGAGCCGCTGGCCGGGTCGGTGGAGCGCCGGTGTAATCGTTTTCGAGTCGGTGGCGTCGTAGGGGAAAGACCCTGATCCAACTGGAGGAAACTCATGCGACGAATGGCCACTGCTGCCGTGCTGGCGGCGATCACGACGATGCTGCCGATCGCGGTGTCGACAACCCATGCGGCATCGACCGCCGACGACTCCGCTCACATAGCGGCTGCGGTATCGACCGATCATCGACCCGAACCGCTGCAGCTCAGCTGCGAGGCTCGGCTGAGCGACGACGTGGCCGGTGCGCGATGCGCCTGGTCGGCTCCGACGTCTGACGCGGCGGCTGGTGTGGAACTTGTGCGCGTCGCCATCGGATCCGATCAGGGACGTCAGGTCGTGTTCCGCACGACGGACCTCTCGGTCACCGAACACGTTGACACCCCGATCCGCGCTGGCGTCCGATATGCGTACGCCGTGATCGCCGTCAACAACGTCGGCCGGATTGTCGGGCGAAGTCGAACGGTCGTGACTGGCGTACCAGCGGCGGAACCACCGTCGGTCGAACTGCTGCAGCTCCACTGCAGAGCGGGTTCCTCGGAACCGACCGAACGGAATCGGGTCGGCTGCGAGTGGACACTTCCGACCTCTCCTGCACGAGCGCTGACGTTGTGGCGTTCGGTCAACGATGGTGCTCGCGAGCGCGTGGCCTTGTTCTCGACGCCCTTCGCTGCGTCGTACGGTGACGTTGTGTCTGCAGGGACGACCAGCGTTGTGTACGTCGTCATCGCGACCGATGGCGATGGCCAGGTCGTTGCCAGCTCGCGGGCCTCTCGCGTCGACATCGTCGCTTCACCTACGACCGTGCCGACGCGGTCGACAACCGTCGAGCCAGTTCCTGTGCGGAGCGGCTCCGTGGCTCAGCCGACGCGGGCGACCACGACAGTTCCCAACACGACTCGGTCGAACAGCGCTCACACGGTCCAGATCACGGGGGCAACGAAGGTCGCGGCGCTTCCCGCGGCGGGCAATTCTGGCGCTGACCGGAGCAGCGTTGACGTGGTTCGAACAGTGCGAGGAGCGAGCGACTGAACATCCGTCGATCCCGCGATGCAGGAGACGCGCCGTCACTTGGGCCCAGCGAGGGTCCGGGTGACGGCGTGCTGGTCGCTCGCGCTATCGATGGCGACTCAGCTTCGTTTGCCATGTTGTTCCGGCGTCATGCCCCCGCGGTGCACGGGTTTGCGCAACGACGGACACGTTCGGTACACCTGGCTGACGACGTCGTGTCGGCGAGCTTCGAACGTGCATGGCATGGGCTGGAGACGCTTGGTGCTCGGCACGGGGATCGTTTCCGCCCGTGGGTGTTCCGGATCGCAGCGAATGAGCTGGCCAGCATGATGCGTTCGTCGACCCGCCGAGCGGCACGTGAGCATCTCGCCACGTCACGCGGGGAGGTGCCGGCGGACGGCAGCGTCGGGCACGATGACAGTCGTCCATTCCGAGCCATCGATTCCGCAGATGAACATCGGGCGCTTCTGGAAGCGATGGACGAGTTGCCCGAGCGCTATCAAGAGGTGATCTCGCTGCGATATCTGTCCGACCTCACACCGGCTGAAACGGCTCGGGAACTCGGCATTACCCGCGGCAACGTCGCGGTGCTCCTGCACCGGGCCGTCGCTGCCATTCGTTCGAAGATGGAGGTGGAGTCGTGACCGATCGAAAGACGATCAACGAGCAATTGGAGGCACTTGGGCGCGTGGCCATCGAGCCGGTCGAGCCTCGGCTCGACGACCTCGAAGCACAGCTCTTGGCCGCGATTGGCGATGACGGGGAGCATCGGTTGATGCTGATTTCGGAATCGCCGACGCGTCGCGGGCATCGGCTGTTCCTGGTAGCTGCTGCCGCCGTCTGTGTACTCGCGATTTCTGGTGCACTGCTCCTGCCGAAGGACAACGACCACAGCATTGTGATTGCTGCGGCGAACGATGTGTCGATCATCCTGCCGGACGGCGCTGCAGTCGTGGGTGCAGCCGGGCTTGTGCTTCCGGACGGAGCGATCATTGATGTCGATGGCTTCGTCGATGTCGACGGCCGTCGATTCGGGCCCGGCAGATACGGGGTCGACGATGGTGAGGTCGTCGTTCTTTCGATCACAAGCGACCCGTCGACCACGGTGCAGTCTGTTGCCCCAGCGCCATCAGTTTCGCCGGTGTCATCTGCGCCGCCTGTGAGTACCCGTGTGTCCACGACCGTTCGGGCAAGCGATGACAGCTCGACCCAAACAGAAACGACAGAGGTCGTTCGGACTACGCCGATCAGCGAGGAACCTGTCCGCACCGTCGCAACGACCGTCCCTGTGCGGACAACGACGACCGTCCCTGTCCGCACCGTCGCAACGACCGTCCCTGTGCGGACAACGACGACTGTCGCTGTGCGGACAGCGTCGACTGTCGCTGTGCGGACAGCGACGACCGACCCTTCAGGGACACCGACCAACACATCGATAACTTCGGTTCAGCTCGTGCCGACGCCCGTGACGGCCGTGCCGGTTAGACGAGGTAGTGCTTGACCGCGAGCCGTTCGGCCGAGTCGTCGCCGGGCACGCCGAGCTGTGCGACCACCTTGAGGTTCGGCCACTCGGCCGGCGTGAGCTGCTGGTACTCAAAGGTGAGTTCGCCAGCTGCGGGATGAGAAAAGCGTCGGAGGCGAGTCTCGAAGCCGGACACATCGTGTTCTGGCCACCAGGCTGCGAACTCGGAGCTCTCGTCGGCCAGGAGGGCGACGAGTTCGGTCATCGCCGGGTCGTGACGCACTGATGACGTCGCTGAGCGGAACTCAGCGAGCGCCTGGCGAGCGTGAATGTCCCAGTCGACGATGAGGTCTCGTGTTGCCGTGTCGGCGAAAAGCACCCAGAGCAGGTTGCGGCGCGGCGGTTCGAGTTCGACGATGCGCGGGTACAAACGCGCCTGGGCGGTGTTCCACGCAACGAACTCCCAGTGCGGGCCCAACACGTAGGCCGGAGACGGCATCAGCGAGTCGAGTAGGCGGATGAGTGCACTCGGTGCCTCGGCCGGTGCCTCGACGGACGCTGTGCCCGGGTCGGTCAGCGCAATGAGGTGTTCTTGGCCGGCGTCGTCGAGGCGGAGTGCCCGGCCGATCGCCAACAGCACATCGTCGGATGCGTTGATCCGTCGGCCCTGTTCGAGCCACGTGTACCAGGTGACCGACACGCCGGCGAGCAACGCGACCTCTTCGCGGCGGAGCCCAGGGGTGCGTCGACCCCGGCCGGGCGGAAGGCCGACCTGCTCGGGCCGCGTCGCCTCACGACGCGCCCGCAGGAACTCGGCGAGTTCCTTGCGATGGTTTGCTGTTTCCCCCATGCCGCAGAGTCAATCACGGAACGCCGACACCACTTCGTTCGTTCGACGTTTGTGTCGAAGTTCCCGCGTGGATACCAACGAGTTCTTCGACGCAAACGGGTAGGGGGAGGGGGGAGGGTCAGCCGGGGAAGGCCCGGCAGGGTTGGCCGCGGAGGCTGCCGCATTCCGGGTAGGCGGCGGGCGGGTTGATGCCCGGGACGACGGGGAGGACGACCTTGCTGGCAATGGCACCGCCGAGGCCAATGGTGACCTGTTCGCCTCCGCTGATCGTGTCGAAGATCCAAACGGGCCGGTTATTGCCCGGTGCGTCGACCGAGATGCGGATCTGTGAGCCGGCACGGAAGACATGGGCGAACGGGAAAATCTCGACACGGACTGGAGCGAATTCACTGTCGGGAAGTTGTTCTGCGTCGCCGGCCCGATGGGTGTGGACGGGTTGCAGCACACTCGACTCGGCGTTGTCGAGCGCACGGTGACTGGCTCGCAGCCAGCCCGACTGGATGTACATCTCTTGGCCGTCAGGTCGCACTTCGCTGATCGTCACCTCGAGGTCGGTGTCGCCGAGGTTCGACTGCACCCACAGGTCGGCAGATCCGGAACCAGCCATGGTGACGGTCTCACTGAGCGGCTTGGTGATGAACGTTGCAGCGGTGCCCGGTGCGTTTTGCTGCCAGTCCCACTGCACATCGAGCTTCCAGATATCACCGCTGCTGCCGGCAGACTCCTCGGCCAGGAAAGTCGCTGGAGTGCCGTCGGGCAGTGCAAGGTATTCGGTTTGCGTAGCCGTATCGGCTGCGGTGTCATCGAGACTGCCCCCGCTGCCAAAGAACCACTCGGTTGGCTCGACCGTGGGGATCGGCCACGACTCGAACTCTTCGACGAATCGGGGAAGTGGTGTGCGTGCGGCTGTGCCGTTGGCGGCCCCCTCTTCGAACAGGACACGGACACTGGGTTCAGCTTCGAACGCCGCGAGTGCATCCTCGTACGCCATGCCGGTGAAGCGGTCGTCGGGCAACGTGAGTTCGCCGGTGCCGAAGAGGCCGCTGGCGAGGATCGGCGCGATGACTCGCGCTGTGTCGAGGGTGGGGGTGCGCTTGGCGACGTACAGGTCGAGGAACTCGACCCAGCGCGGGAAGTTGGCAGGTCCGATCGACTCGGTATGCAAGCCGTTCATGAGCGTCACGTAGAACTTGTCGGTGCCGGTGAAGCGGTCGAGCATCGTGGGGAATCGGCCGCCGGTCTGCTCGTCCTGCCATGCACCGGCGATGAAGGTCGGCACGTTGATCTTGTCGACGAACAGCCGTGGCGACAGATCGCCGGTGTTGTCGCTGGAGTCGACGAACGGGGAGTCGAAGATCTCCGCGACGAGGTTGGGGTTCTGCATCCGCAAGGACTGGTTCGCTGCGCAGACGTCGTCGCCAGCCGTGATTGCATCCTTCGCCCAGCCCTGGCCGCCTGCTTCGATGATCTCGCCCGTCGGGGTGATCGCTGGCTTGCCGTTGTCGACGCGGTCTTGCGTCCAGGCGACGGCGAAGCCGGTGTTCAAGATGCCACCGGGATAGAGCGTCGAGTTGTAGCTGTCGTCGATCACGGAGAACGGGGTGATCGCAGCGAGGCTCGGCGGTTGGGTCTGCGCGACAAAGAGTTGACTGATGCCGGGGTAGCTGACGCCGACCATGCCGACGCGGTTCTTGAAGACCCACGGCTGAGCGGCCACCGCCTCGATGGCGTCGTAGCCGTCGGTGCTCTGGGTGTATTCGAAGTAGCGGAACGAGCCGCCCGAGCAGCCGGTGCCACGCATGTTGACGCCGACGTAGGCGTAACCGAGCGGCGTGAAGAGGTCTTTGAAGCCTGTGCCGTTCGGGTCTGCCGGCGTGTAGCCCGAGTACTCGATGACCGTCGGGTACGGCCCGTCTTCGATTGGTCCGGGCAAGACGACGTTGGCGCTCAGCGTCGTGCCGTCCCGCGTCTCGATGTAGTTCAGTCCGGGTGCCAAGCGCTGCTCGGCGAAGAATGCCGGCTCAGGGTGCTCGTCACGAGCGAGCACGTCGATCGGTTGAGTGATACCGGCGTCGTCAACGACGAGACGCCAGTCCATGGCAGCGTCGAGGTTGCGGAAGAGAAACGATCCGTAGCCGTCGACCTCGCCCCCGTTGAACGGCTCGTTGACGGCTCCTGCAGGCAGGCGGTCATCCGCCATGGTCGTCGTGACGATGCTGACGGTCGATCCTGGCGTGGCGCCCGTGATCGCGACTTGTTCGACGCCTGGCGAGACGTCAAAGCCCGGCTCAACAACCGGCAGGCGGTCCATCAATGACGGCTGGGCGGTTTCGTCCGGGACATCAGTGGCAAGCGGATTCTCGATGGTCGCATCGCCGGTTGGAGGCTCCGTCGTCGGCGCCTCCATGACCGCTGGAGCGTCGGTGATTGGTGCTGCGTCGCCACTGCCGCCGGAACAGGCTGCGCTGATCAATGCGAGTGCGGAGAGAACTGCCAGGCTGGCCCGTCGTTGCATCCGGACACTCTGCCACTTCGCCCACCCAACGTTTGTGTCGAGCTTCTCGCGTGAATACCAACGGGTTCTTCGACGCAAACCGGGGTTTCACATGAGGCGAGTGCGGAGAAAGGTGAAGATGAGGGCTTGCATGGTGGCTTGCTGGCCGGCGTCAGCTGCGCCACCGTGACCACCCTCGATGTTCTCCCAATAGGTGACGTCTTTGCCAGCGCTTTCGAGAAGTGAGGCCATCTTGCGGGCATGTCCCGGGTGTACCCGGTCGTCACGCGTCGAGGTCGTCAGCAGCATCGGCGGGTAGTCGGCGTCGGGATCGACGAGGTGATAAGGCGAGTAGCCCTGCAGGTAGGCCCAGTCGCTTGGGTCGTCGGGATCGCCGTACTCGGCCATCCACGAGGCGCCCGCCAGCAGGAGGTGATAGCGCTGCATGTCGAGGAGGGGGACTTGGCACACCACGGCGCCAAAGAGCTCGGGGGTACGGACGTACATATTGCCGACAAGTAGCCCCCCGTTGCTGCCTCCCGAGATACCGAGTCGTGCGGGCGACGTGATGCCACGGTCGATGATTGCACGGGCGACTGCCTCGAAGTCTTCGTACACGCGGGGACGCTTCTCGCGCAGGCCGCCACGGTGCCACGCCGGCCCGTACTCGCCGCCACCGCGGATGTTGGCGAGCACGTAGACCCCGCCGACACCAGAGTCGCGGCTGAGCCACGACCTGCCGATGACCGCCGAGTACGCAGCGGTGCGCGCTATCTCGAAGCCGCCGTAACCGCTCAACAGTGTGGGGCGTGACCCGTCGGTCGTCGCGAGGGCGTCATTCGAACCGACCACGAAGTACGGGATGCGGGTTCCATCGGCACTCGTTGCGAAGCGCTGCTCAATTGCAATGTCGCCTGCATCGAATCGGGCCGGTGCCTGACGGAGAAGTTGTGGGTTTGCGCCGTCATCGAGCGACATCACAAACAGCGATTCAGGGGTCACGAAGTCGGTGCCGACAAGCCAGATGTCGTCGCGTTCGGCTCCGTCGACAGCGCTGGCCGACAAGGTCCAGGCGTCTGGCGCACCGGGAAGCGCGCCGATGCGCCAGGTGCCGTCTGTCGAGGCGGGCGGGGTGGCAACCCAGAGGGCGTTGCGCACGTCGTCGAGCACGTTGAGCACGACCCGATTGCGGGTACAGGAAAAGCCGCCAAGCGAAGAGGTCTCCGTCGGTGTGAAGAGTGCGGTGAGTTCCGAGACACTGGCAAGGAAGCCGTCAATGTCGGTGACGAGCAGTGAGCCAGTGGAAAATGACTGTCCTTGATGTTCGAAGTCGGAACGCGGCGAGATGAAAATCCACCGTTCGTGGAAGCTGACTTCGGCGTCGTCGGGAACGTCAACAGCCACGAACTTGCCGTCGCGCAGGATCGACGTGCGCGTCGTAAAAAAGTCAGGGGACCGCTCGACGACGTGATGTCGGAAGCCGTCCATCGCCGACACGCCGACACCGACGGCGACATCGGCATCGTCGCCTTCGAAGACGATCTCGGCGTCTGCGATCGGTGTGCCTCGTTGCCACCGACGAACGGTTCGTGGATACCCGGACCGAGTCAGGCTCCCTGGCCCGAAGTCGCTGGTCACGTACACCGTGTCGGCGTCGATCCACGTCAGGCTGCCTTTGGCCACGGGCCGAACGAAGCCGCCTTCTGACTCGGGAATGAATCGCTTCTCGACAAGGTCGAACTCGCGTGTCACCGAAGCATCGGAGCCTCCGGGTGACAGCTCGATGAGCGCTCGCTGCCGATCAGGGCGCAGCGTCGATGAGCCATGGAAGACCCATGACTCGTCCTCGGCCGCGCACAGCGCGTCGAGGTCGAGGATCGTCTCCCACTCGGGCTCACCACTGACGTAATCGGCCCACGTTGTACGCCGCAGGAGACCGCGACGGTGTTCGGCGTCGGTCCAGAAGTTGTGGACGAGGTCGCCATGGCGAGACGGGTAGGCGATGCGGTCGTCGGCTTCGAGCACGTCGAGCGTCGACGCCCGAATCGGTTCGAATTGCGGGTCGACGAAAAGGGTCGCCTCGGCAACAGCGTTGCGTGTGGTTACCCATGCCAATGCGTCGTCGCCCTCGACATCTTCCAACCACTGATGTGCGTCCATGGCGTCGACGGTACCGAGAAACAACCCTCGGATCCGAGTGCCGTCGTGGTCTGACGCAACGTCGGATCTCGTCGCAACGGCGAGGCGGGTTCTACGCTGCGCGCCATGTTCATCAATGGCGAGTGGGTCGAGGCAACATCGGGGCAAAGGTTCGAGGTGACCAACCCCGCGACGGGTGAGGTGATCGACACGGTGCCCGATGGCGGTGCCGACGATGCCCGAGCTGCAGTCGCTGCAGCCGATGCAGCATTCGGCTCATGGTCCCAAACAACGGCGTACGAGCGCGCCGACCTGCTGTACGGCGCCTGGCAGTTGATGACCGAGAGGTCGAAGGAACTGGCCGAACTGATGACGCGCGAGCAGGGTAAGCCGCTGAAGGCGTCGGCCGCCGAAGTGAAGTACGGCGCCGACTTTCTCCGCTGGTACGCCGAAGAAGCGAAGCGCGTAGCAGGGGAGTGGTTGCCGTCGGCCCGTGCCGATCAACGCTTCCTCGTCCTCAAGCAACCGGTCGGCGTCGTCGCCGCGATCACGCCGTGGAATTACCCGATCTCGATGCTCACCAGGAAAATGGGTCCGGCGCTCGCCGCAGGTTGCACGCTTGTGCTGAAGGCCGCGGAGGCAACCCCGCTTTGTGCTCGCGCGATCTTCCAGATCTTTGCCGACGCCGGCGCTCCTGCCGGTGTCGTCAACCTCGTGACGGCGTTCGATCCCAAGCCGATTGGCGAGGTGTTCTGCACGGACGAACGCGTCCGCAAGCTGACGTTCACCGGGTCGACCGCCGTCGGCAAGATGCTCGCCGGGTCAGCAGCGAGCAACCTCAAGCGCGTCTCCGTCGAGCTCGGTGGACACGCGCCGTTTATCGTCTTCCCCGATGCCGATCCGGTGCACGCTGCGAAGGGTGCGGCGGCCCTGAAGTTCCTCAATTCGGGCCAGGCATGTATCAGCCCGAATCGGCTGTATGTGCACGAATCTGCACACGACGCATTCGTCGACACCCTGATCCAGCGCGTCGGTCGCGTGAAGGCCGGCAACGGTATGGACGAAGGCGTCGGCGTTGGCCCGCTGATCAGCGAAGCAGCGGTCGCCAAAGTCGCCAACCAGGTCGACGACGCTCGGGCCAAGGGTGCCGAGGTGCCCGTCGGCGGTGAACGACTCACCGGCGAAGCCTTCGACCGCGGTCACTTTTATGCACCGACCCTCGTCACCGGCGTCACCGACGACATGCTGATCCGACGCGAAGAAACCTTCGGGCCCGTTGCCCCGGTCATTACCTACAGCGACGTCGACGAAGTCATCGCGATGGCCAACGATACCAACTACGGGCTCGCCGCATACGTGTACACGCAGAACCTGTCAACGGCCATGCGGACGTTTGAACGCCTCCGATTCGGGATCATCGGTATCAATGACGTCAACCCGACGTCGGCTGCTGCGCCGTTCGGCGGCATGGGCGACTCGGGCCTCGGTCGAGAAGGTGGCCACGAAGGGATTGCCGAATACCTCGAAGTGAAACTCGGCGGCTTCTCCATTTGAGGGACAACCGCTGACGGGACAGGATCTGGTCAGTTGCGCGACAACGTTGTGGCAGGCGCCGCCGTTGTATCTACGCTGAGCACATGACTGTGTTTGACATCGACGCGATGATCGCTGACACCCGGACGTTGATCGAGATTGAGTCGCCGTCGGGTGATCTTGTGCAACTCCAGAAGTCAGCCGAAGCTTTGGCTGCGATGATCGAACGCCATATCGGCGGAACATGTGAGCTCGTCGACTCGCCCAAGGGTCCGCACGTTCACTGGAAGGGTGGCGACGAGACGACGGTGATGTTGCTTGGCCACCACGACACCGTGTTCCCGATGGGCACGCTCGAACGATTGCCCTTTGCCGTCACGGACGGCGTAATGACCGGGCCGGGCTGCTTCGACATGCTCGCCGGCATCGTCCAGGCGCTTCATGGGCTTGCATCGCTTGACGACTGTTCGCATGTCGAGTTGCTGTTCAGCGCCGATGAAGAGATCGGTTCGCACGAGTCGCGTGCGTTCATCGAAGAGCGCGCCGCTGCGTGCGGGAACGTCCTGGTTCTCGAGCCGTCAGCTGATGGCGGTGGCCTCAAGACCGGCCGGAAGGGATGCGGCACCTTTGAGGTCGTGATCACTGGGCGCGCGAGCCATGCCGGCCTCGAACCGGAGAAAGGCATCAACGCGCTGGTTGAGGCATCGCATCAGGTGCTGGCCATCAACCTGATCGGCGATGCAAGCGTCGGGACCACCGTCACCCCAACGGTCGCCAAAGTTGGAAGCACCGACAACGTCGTGCCGGCCTACGGGCTGATCAAGGTCGACGCCCGTGTCGAATCCGCTGACGAGAAGGCCCGGGTCGAAGCGGCCATGGCGGCACTGACGGCGCAGGTCGACGGAGCATCCGTCGTCGTCACCGGGCTGATTGGCCGCCCGCCGATGCCCGAATCGGCATCCGCATTACTGTTCCCGATCGCTCAGCAGGTCTCGCCGGGAATCGAAGGATTCGCTGTCGGTGGGGGCAGCGACGGCAACTTCACCGCAGCAATCGGTGTCCCGACACTCGATGGTCTCGGAGCTGTGGGCGGTGGAGCCCACTCCGACACCGAACACGTCATCGTCGCCACGATGCCCGAGCGCGCCCGCCTCGTCGCCGGCATCGTCAGCGCTCTCGCCCCCACCCGCTGACGAGGTCGCCGAGGTCCCGCGCCCCCTTGAGTTTTCATGAGCTTGTTGCAGTCACTGACTGCAACAAGCTCATGAAAACTCAAGGGGGCGCGAGGGCGGTAGGTTGATCTAGAAGGAATATCGGACATCGAGATGGTCCCGCAGCTGAATCAGCACGGAGGTCACCATGTTCAAACTTTCATCGGAACTTGCCATTTGTATTGCAGTTCGCCACGGCATCGTCACGGCGGAAGCGCTGATCGCAGACGGCGTAACGCTCTCGTCGATCCGGAGTGCAGTGGCGGCGAAACTGCTGCTCCGCGCTCACAATGGGGTCTACCGATTGGCAACCAGTCCCGATTCGTTCGAGGCGAGGTGCGTTGCGGCCTCGCTCGCCGATCCCACTTCGTTCGTCACTGGGGTCAGCGCTGCGCGGCTGTGGGAGTTCCGCAGTGTCTTCCACAGCGATGTTCCGGTGGTGACCTGTGCACATCATCGAAATCCCTTTGCCCGTGACGTCACAGTCCGGCGGTGCGGCGACATCGAGGCGGGCGACTTTATGACCCGCCGCGACGGGATTCGACTCGCGGTGCCCGCTCGCGCATGGTTCGATTGTGCGTGTGACCTACACGACGAGAAGTTCGAGGCGATGACTGAATGGGTCATCGATCACCACTGCTCGGTCGAGACGCTGTGGCAGATGGGACGGCGACTTGCTCGGTCCGGTCGGCCTGGATCGGCAGTTGTGAGTCGGGTGATGTCCACTCGCGCTGACTGGCAACGGCCCGCAGACTCAGGTCTCGAACTGCGAGTTCTCAGCGCGCTCGAGCGCGCTGGCATCGGTCCGCTCGTTCGGCAGCATCCGATATGCCTGCCGAACGGGATTTGGGTGCATCCCGATGGCGTTGACCTCGACGTGAAGTGGGCCGTCGAGGTCGACCATGTGACCTGGCATGGTGGACGGTTGAAGGCGCAGCAGGACAAGGGCCGCGATCGAGCGCTCCGCAAGATCGGATGGCAGGTCGACCGGGTCACCGATCAAGAGTTGGCCGACGATTTTGCCGGTCACATCCGAGAGCTGGTCGAACTCCATGCTCTCCGGGCCGCCTCGTCGGCATTTTCATGAGGTTGTTGCAGTCACTGACTGCAACAACCTCATGAAAACCGGAGGGGCGGGGAGGGGCGGGGAGGGGCGGCGAGAGGCGAAGGGGGCGGGGGGCGCGGGTGTCCGTGTGACCGGACGTCAGCTCTCGAGGGCTTTGGTGATGTCGCCGGGCTCGAGGGTGCCGATGCCTTGGTACAAGCTGAGCTTGTTCCGTGTGTCGGTGATGTCGAGGTTGCGCATCGTGAGTTGACCGATGCGATCGAGTGGGCCGAACGGCTGGTCTTGCACGCGCTCCATCGAGAGGCGGTCAGGCACGTAAGTGAGGTTGTCGGACACCGTGTTGAGGATCGAGTAGTCGTCGCCGCGACGCAGACGCACGGTGACCTCACCCGTCACGACCGAACCAATCCAACGCATGAGCGGCTCGCGCAGCATGAGGCTTTGGGGGTCAAACCAGCGACCCTCGTAGAGCAGTCGGCCGAGACGGCGACCCATCGTGCGGTAGTTCTCGATCGTGTTCTCGTTGTGGATGCCGTTGACGAGGCGTTCGTAGCAGGCATGGAGGAGGGCCATTGCGGGGGCTTCATAGATGCCGCGCGACTTGGCCTCGATGATCCGATTCTCGATCTGATCGCTCATTCCAAGTCCGTGGCGGCCACCGATCCGGTTCGCTTCGTTGACCAACTCGACCTGTGAGTCGAAGCGTTCGCCGTTGATCGCGACCGGCCAGCCCTCTTCGAAGCGCACGGTGACGTCTTCGGTCTCGATCGCGATGCTCTCGTCCCAGAAGGGAACGCCCATGATTGGAGTGACGATCTCCATCGGCGTGTCGAGCTCCTCGAGTGCCTTGGCCTCGTGGGTCGCACCCCAGATGTTGGCGTCCGTTGAGTAGGCCTTTTCGACCGAGTCGCGGTAGGGCAGGTTTCGTTCCTGCAGGAACTCGCTCATGCCCTGGCGGCCGCCGAGTTCGTCGACGAACGTGGGGTCGAGCCACGGCTTGTAGATACGCAGGTTCTCGTTGACGAGCAACCCGTAGCGGTAGAAGCGCTCGATGTCGTTGCCCTTATATGTGGAACCGTCGCCCCAGATGTCGACGCCGTCGTCGGCCATTGCCCGGACGAGCAGCGTGCCGGTGACGGCGCGGCCCAGCGGAGTGGTGTTGAAGTAGGTCTTGCCACCCGAGCTGATGTGAAACGCACCACATTGGATGGCGATCAGGCCTTCGCGGACCAACTCGTCGCGGCAATCGACAATGCGCGCTTGTTCCGCTCCGTACTGCTGAGCGCGCGCCGGAATGCCCTCGAGATCGGGCTCGTCCGGCTGACCGAGATCAGCGGTGTACGTGTAGGGAATGGCGCCCCGCTCACGCATCCACGCCACGGCGGCTGACGTGTCGAGCCCCCCAGAGAAGGCAATGCCGACGCGTTCGCCCACTGGGAGCGACATGAGGACCTTGGCGTTGGATCCACCGGGGATCTGCTTGGCGTCAGACATGGGATCCGACGATATCGCCGTGACTGCGCCGGCTCACGGACCGGCGCCGACGGGGTCGTCCTTGATTGGCCTTGAGTGGCGAGATGACAGCCCGCAAGCAACTCGTCAGGCAGTTGATCAGGCAGTTGATCAGGTGGTTGATGAGATGGTTGATCAGGTGGTTGATCAGGTGGTGGTGGCTGCCCGGTAGGTACCGGTGAATGCGCCGACCGAAATGGTGGCGAGGCTGGCCGCGATGGCGAACTCGATCGCGGCCAACCCGCCTGATCGTGAGATGTCGAAGACGGCAATCAGGGCGACTCCGAGCGAGCCAGTGAGGCTGATCAGGGCAACCCGACGAAGGTTGTAGATCGCGGCAAGCCCGATGACGATCGCCAGGACGAACGGGATGATTTTGATCGTCGGCGACTGTGGCTGGGCGCGAGCACCGAGCCACCACGTACCGATGCCGATGTCCTGGCTGGTCTTCCAGACGGCAGCGAATGCGAAGAACGACGCAGTCCACGCAGCACCGAGCAGCATCTGCCAGCCCGTAGTCACCTGCCCCGGGCGCTGCTGGAACGGCTGGGGCGTCGGGAAGCCGGAGATCGGAGGCGGAAGACCCGGGCGCGAATCGGTCGTGTTCGTCTCCTCTGACACAGAGTTGACTGTAGGCGCTGTAGCGCTGACTTCCCAGGCAGCTACCCTTGCGCCCGCATGACGAGCGAACAGACCGGAGCATCCTTCAACAGGCTTTCGATCTTTTACCCGATGTGGAATGAAGAGGAGTACGTCGACCGTGCGCTCACCGCTGCGCGTCGGGCGTGCGCAGCGCTCATTGCGGCTGGCGACATCGATGACTACGAATTGATCATCGTCAACGACGCGTCGACTGATCGCACTGCCGAGATCGCTGACGCAATTGCAGCAGTCGACCCGCACGTCACGGTCATCCACCACGAGAAGAACCGCAAGCTCGGCGGGGCCATCAAGACCGGATTCGCCGCGGCGACCGGCGACCTCATTCTGTACACCGACGCCGATCTGCCGTTCGACATGGCAGAACTACCGCGAGCAGTACGCCTGATGATCGACTACGACGCCGACATCGTCAGCGCGTACCGGTTTGATCGCACTGGCGAGGGCTATCTCCGCACCATCTACACCTTCTGGTACAACCTGTTGATCCGCACGCTCTTCGGGGTCAAGGCGCGTGACATCAACTTCGCCTTCAAGCTCTGCCGTGCCCGGGTCTTCGATCACGTCGAGTTGCAGAGCGAAGGCTCCTTTATCGACGCCGAACTTGTCATCCGGGCGACCCGGCTCGGCTACGAGATGCTGCAGTTCGGTGTCGATTACTTCCCGCGGACCCGCGGTGAGTCGACGCTCAGCTCACCCGGGGTCATCCTCACGATCCTGCGGGAGATGCGGGAACTGCGAGGTGCTCTCGACGGGATCACTCCGGTCGTCACCAAAGACTGACGCAAGAAAGAAACTGTGTCGAACGCAGCGCCGCCCGACGACCGCTGCCTGATTCGCGTTGCTACATTTTGAGGGAGGTTCGCAGGACAGCACGAGCCCGCACAGAACATCCCGTCACTCATGAACGAAACTTCCCGCCGCCAGCGTCCCCCCGATCGAGATCGCACGCCGAACCAGGCTGCCAAATGGCTGCCCGCCATTGCCGCAGCGGGCCTGCTCGGGACGGTCGTGTTGGCGGGTGTTGCACTGGGCGGCGGTGGCGGCGATGGCACTGCTGAGCGGGTTCCTGCTGACGGTGCGTTCGTGGTCGATTCCTCTGCGAGTGCGCTGACGGTTCCTGCATCCATCCCGGACGTCATCGGTTCCGTTGCAACGACGGCTCCGGTCGTCAAGGTCCCACTCGAGCGCACCCTGTCGAAGGGGCTTGCCGGCGACGACGTCAAGCTCGTGCAGCAACGACTCACCGAACTCGGCTTCGTCCCTGGCCCAGCTGACGGCATCTACGGCGACCAGACGATCACGGCGATTTGGGCTTACGAAAAGCTGGTCCTCGGAACGGCGAGTAACGCGCCGACCGGCAAGGTCACCCCCGACATGTGGGATCAACTGCAGGAGCCCTTCGTCATCCAGCCGCGCCGCCCGAACGCCACGCCGAACCACACCGAGGTCTATTTGCCCGAGCAGGTGTTGGCGATCTATCACGACAACCAGCCGGTGATGATCACGCACATGTCGAGCGGCAGCAACGAACAGTGGTGCGAAGAAGTCACGATCAGTCCGGGCGAGTACGGCAACCGCGACGGCGAAGAACCGCTCGTTCGGGGCGAGTGCGGCATCTCGAACACCCCGGGAGGCGTGTTCACCGTGTACCGCGAGGTCGAAGGCATCCGCCAGAGTGCGCTCGGGGGCATGTGGAACCCGGTCTACTTCAACTACGGGATCGCCATTCATGGCGCGCTCAACGTCCCCCTACAGGGCGCGTCGCATGGGTGCATCCGGATCCCACTCAACATTTCTGAGACCATGCAGGAACTGATCGGCAACGGCGACCAGGTCTTCGTCTGGGACGGCGACAACGAGCCCGAGGCAATCGGCTCACCTCCGCCAACCTTCAACTGGATCGATCCTGACTACGTGTCGACATCGACCACGACGTCCACCGTTCCGGAAACCACAACGACGGTGGCGGACGCGACGCCGGCGACCACGCAGGCCCCCGCCACGACGCAGGCCCCGGCGACCACGCAGGCCCCCGCCACGACGCAGGCCCCGGCGACCACGCAGGTTCCGGTCCCAACGACAACCACGCAGGCCCCGGCGACCACGACGGCCAGCGGCGGCGGTACCGACGCCGGAGGCTAAGCAGCCGACCCCGCAGCACTAGCGTCGATCACGTGAGCGACACTGCCGGTCCTGCAGCCCACTACGACGAATTTGGGTTGTTCCACGAGAACATCGCCGAGTTTGGTCTGGAGGTGGCCATCCCGAACGTTGTTCGCTGCCATGTCGAACTTGACGACCGACGCTCAATCAGTGCGTTGGCCTGGGGCGAGCGCGGCGCTGCCGAGGTCGTCTTCGTGCACGGAGGTGCGCAGAACGCTCACACATGGGACACGGTGGCGCTTGCGCTGGGCCGACCGGCACTGGCTGTCGACCTGCCCGGTCACGGGCACTCCTCGTGGCGGTTGGACGGCGCGTACTCGCCGGAGAATCTCGCCGACGACGTTGCTGTGGCAATTCGTCAGCAAGCGCCAGATGTGCGCCTCGTCGTCGGGATGTCGCTTGGCGGGTTGACATCGATGCTGCTGGCCACCCGGCATCCCGACCTGGTGCAATCACTCGTGATGGTCGACATCACGCCAGGGGTCAATCAGAAAAAGGCCAAGGCGATTATTGACTTCGTCAACGGCCCACAGTCGTTCACGAGCTTCGACGATCTCTTGGCCAGGACGATCGAGTTCAACCCAACTCGATCTGAGTCGTCGTTACGCCGCGGGATCTTGCACAACGCGCATCCGGTCGCCGACGGGTCGTGGCAGTGGAACTACGACCGGACCAATCGCCTCGAAGGTAGCGAAGGCGAATCGTCCGGCATGCCGGAGGCCGATGTTGTCAGCGACCAAGCACGCAATCCGCTCTGGGACGATTTCGCCAGCGTGACCTGCGCGCTGACCTTGGTCCGTGGATCACTTTCGCCTGTCGTCGACGACGCCGACGTGGCAGAGGCCAAACGGCTACAACCTGCCATGGTGGTGCATCTCGTCGATGGTGCCGGCCACAGCGTCCAGGGCGATCGCCCGGTCGAGTTGGCCTCGATTATCACGAGCGAACTGAACTGAACTGAACTGAACTGATGGTTAGTTCGCGCAGGCGTCGAGCCCGCCGATGACGCCGTCGCGGAATGCGTCGATCTTCTCGAACGGGCTGCCGAGCACGTTGTCGTCGACACCGAGGTCGCAG
>NZ_JBDNIJ010000369.1:0-1633 GCF_041688325.1 Ilumatobacter sp. | reverse complement strand
GGTGGGGGTCAACAGCGCAGCGTCGACCTGGTCGATGTCGCGGCCGAAACGAGTGAGGATCCGGGCTGCCTGCAGTGCTGATTGGCCTGAGTCGGCGAGGATGGTGGCGACCTCAGCGGAGTGGTCGACCCGATAGATGTGCTTGACCAGTTCTTGTGCCTGGGCCTCGTCGAGTTCGCCCCGCAGCGCGGTGAGGAAGTCCTTGTCGCTGCTGTCGATCCGCTCGAACGCGGACGGTGCGGGTACGGGATCGCCGAACAGGTCCCACTGCTCCGTTACCGGCTCGGGCGATTCGGGTGCCACGGCTGGCGTCGAGGTCGTTGCTCCGGGAAGCTCGATCACGTTCGTTGCCGAGTCGGCCAAAGCGTGGTCGTTGATGTCGACGGTCAGCTTCACGCCGAGTTCGTGTTGGAGCGTGTCGACCAACTTCTTGGTGGTTTCCAGCACCTGTATTGCGGTCTGTTCGATCAATGCTGGGTCGCCTCCGGACCATCCGGTGATGTACGGCACCGAGTAGCCCTGGGAGTCGAGGCCGATGGTCTGGCCAAGCAGGTAGGCGACCGATTCGGCTTCGACTTCGCGCATGTCTCGGGTCAAACCACCGAGCCCTCGTTCGTGGTGGTCGAGTTGCACGTGCGCCCACTCGTGCAGCAACGTCTTGACCTGTTGCGGCCCTTCCAGCGTGGAGGAGATCCGTACCTTGGCGGCGTTGTAGTCGGTGTAGCCGTTCCACGACTCGGTCGGTGTCGGAGTCTGGAACCCGACGTCGTAGCCGGCATCTTCGAGGTGGTCTTTCACTGCTGAGAACACGTCTTGCCACCGGTTCTCGCCGGTCAGCAGGATCGGGGTCACGGCGTCTTGGCCGAGGTCGGGGCTTGCAACGAGTTGGCCTTGGTGGAATACCTTGACTATGCGAAAGCCGCGCAGGAAGTATTTGGTCACCTCGTCGCCGGTCGTCTCGTCGATCGTCTTTGCTGATCCCTTCATCGGCGCCAAGATCCGCAGGCCGCTTTCGCCTTTCGCGACCTGGCAGGTGCCCCCATCGACGGACGGGATCCGCTGCCAGGTGCGGTAGCCGGCCACGTTGCCCTGTGCGCCTTGCAGGGCGAGCAACATCTGGTTCTGGGGTGAGTAGCGGTGGAACGTTCGAGCAGCCGACAGATATTTGATCCAGTCGTCGCTCGACGCCATGCTCGCCAGTTTTTCTTGGAGCGCGTTGTGGAGCTCTTCGACGGCTTGGCCGTGATCGACACGTGGTTTGGGGCTCATGAGGAGACCTCGCTGTCGTTCAGGTCATAGATGACCGGGACTGGTTTCTTGGTGGTCACAGGGATCGAGTCCTCGAACGGCAGCGAGTCCGGTGGCTGAGGTGCCGGTGGATGAGGTGCCGGTGGCGGTTCGGGCCGGTGCGGGACGCTGTTGCGGCGACGTTGTTTGGTGGGGAGCCACGGACCGGACCCTTCCGGTTCGGACCGGAACGACGGAGGCGAAGGCACCATGGCCTTCAACGCCTTGTTGCGCCACCACTCACGCCCGTAGATGTGCGCCGGCGGCATGTTCGAGTGGATCAGTAGCGCCGAGCCGTACTCGGGGAGACGGGCGAGGAAGTACGGGACCATTGCCTCGTTGTTCT
>NZ_JBDNIJ010000368.1:0-3625 GCF_041688325.1 Ilumatobacter sp. | reverse complement strand
CTCGTCGACGACGGATCCATCCCGCACCACAAAGCCGGTTCCCACCGCCGCATCACTCTTGCCAATGTCCTTGCCTTCAAAGCGCACCGAGACAACGAAAGTCACACAGCTCTCGCCGAGATTCAGCAACTCGCCGACGACACGGGCATGGACCTCTGACAACAGCTGTGTCTCGGCCGATAGCGGTACTCGACGCCAACGTTCTCTACGGAATCGTTCCAACAGACCTCCTCATCACGCTCGCAATCGAGGGCGTGTATCGGCCGCACTGGACCGATGCGATCTGCGATGAAGCAATTCGGAACATCGGAGATCGTCACGTTCTCGCGACCGCAGTGACCGTCGGTGCAGAAGCATCGTGACCGAGAACCTTCGACACTTCACACCACCCACATGAGCACCCCACGGCATTGTCGCCATGACGCTCGACGACTTCATCAGCGAACTCTTCGACAATCACGAATCGGTCATCGTCGACGCGATCAGAGAGATGGCGGGTCGACGGCAACGGCCACACACCTCCCCAGCCGAACTCCTCGAAACCTTGCGCCGCTACATTCCAAACACCATCGAGCGACTTCGGCAATAGTCGACGTTTGGCGATGCGGTCATCATGCTGACCATCATCTCGATCGGCCCGCTGTGCGTGCCGCATGCGTGCCACGCACAGAGGAAACAAAGGGACCGCTAGAACTGGCCGACCCCGGCAGAAAGAGCCAACAATCCAGAGTGAGCCCAGGCCTGGCCAGCCGAACGAGAACGTCGGCGCCCCATCAATCGGGAACACCTTCTCGGGAAGATCTGCGCATAACGCTTCCCCGAGGGACGGCTACGCTGAGGACATGGCGAACATCGAGATCTCGAATGAGGTCCTCGACCGGATCGAGGCAGAAGCAGCGCGCCGCCACATGACTCTCTCCGAAGTCATCACTGACCTCGCTCACAGCCTTCCGCCAGTCCAGTCTCCGTCTGGGCGAACTGCTCCAGCGTTTGTGGCTGCCGGTGAATCGGGTGGCGGAATCACCGACCGGATCGACGAACTACTCGCTGACGGCTTCGGCCGAAGCTGACAATGCTGATCGTCGACACCGGCGTTCTCGTCGCTGCCGCTGATCGTTCTGACCCGCAACACAGCCGGTGCGCTCCGCTGGTTGCCGGCGCAAGCGGCCAAATGCGTACAACCGCGATGGTGATCGCTGAAGCCGCTTATCTGATCGAACGGGAACTCGGACCACGCATCGAGCGGCTGTTGTACGACAGCATCATCGCTGGCGAGCTCATCGTCGAGCACCTCACTATCGATGATTGGAAACGCACGGCCGAACTCGTCACCCGTTACGCCAGCCTTCCGCTCGGCGGGACCGATGCGAGTCTCATGGCCCTCGCGGAGCGACACGAACGGACCGAGATCGCAACGCTCGATCACCGGCACTTCACCGTCGTCCGCCCGGACCACGTTGACGCCTTCACTCTCTTGCCGTAACCCAACCACTTCAAAAGTGGCCGTGCCACATACGTGCCACGCACAGAGGAAAACAAGGGACAACAGCGGTCAACAAGCGCCGCTGCGAACCACGGCTAACCCCCTGCTCAACCGGCATTTCCCCAGTGTATGGACCTCCTGCACCATCAACTTGGCCTAGCTTCCCAAGCTGAATACGCGGGTTCGATTCCCGTCATCCGCTCCATATAACACCAGGTCAGAGGCTGTGTTTCACTGCAGATGCTTCATCTTCGTGCCTTTTTCGTGCCTAGGTGGCTGGTGTTTTTCGTAGCGGATGGTGCTCGCGTTCGCGGGTGGGTTCTGCGAAAATCTGGGTCATGCAGATCGAGGTTGAGCGGTGACGTTGGGGCTGACGCCGACACAGGCGGATCTGTTGCGTGGGACGGGGTTCGTTGCGGACCGTGTCGCCGAGGATTCGATTTGGGCGGTGCTCTCCCGCGATGGCGACCGACTGTTCGGCGACGATCTGTTCGCTGATCTGTTCACAACAACGGGTCGCCGCTCGGTGCCACCGAGGATCGTGGCCACGGTGATGGTGTTGCAACGCTGGTCGGGGATGTCGGATCGTGAAGCTGTTGCAGCGTTCGAGTTCGACGCCCGTTTCAAGTACGCGTGTGGCGGTTTGGCGTTCGATTATCCGGGGTTCGCGCACACCGTGCTGGTCGATATGCGTGCCCGCCTGGCACGGTCGGATCGGCCGCGACGGATCTTCGATGTCGTGTTGGACGCAGCCCGCCAGGCCGGGGTAGTGGGAACGAAACGGGCGTTGGATTCCACACCGTTGTATGACGCGGTCGCAACTCAGGACACGGTGACGATGATCCGTTCCGCGATCCGCCAACTCCTCGCTGCTGCCGGCACGGACCTTGAGACCGAACTTCGCAAGGTGCTGGTGCGTGATGACGAGTACGGCTCGGCGGGCAAACCGGTGTGTGATTGGGACGACCCGACCGCACGCACCGACCTCATCGATGCCCTCGCCACCGACGCCCACGGGTGTCTCGCCGTGTTGGATGACCGCGATCTGGGTGTCGAGGTCGCCCGGATCGGCGAGTTACTCGCAGCGGTGGTTGGCCAAGACCTCGAACAAGCAGACGATGGCCGGTTCCGGATCGCCCGCCGGGTGGCCAAGGATCGGATCATCTCGACCGTTGATCCCCAAGCCCGTCACGGTCACAAGACCGCGGCGCGCGGGTTCGACGGCTACAAGGGCCACATCGCGGAAGATCCCGATTCGGAGATCATCACCGACACCAAAGTGACCGCCGGCAACGCCTCAGACGGCTCCGTCGCCCACGACCTGATCGCCGATCTGCTCAACAACGACGACCTCGATGCCGACACCGATGCCGAGCCCGGCGACGCTAATGCCGACACCGGTGACGGCGAGAAGCCGAGTGTGTATGGCGACGCCGCGTACGGGACCGGCGAGTTCCAGGATCGTCTCGACGACGCTGGCATCGACTCGAAATGCCGCACCCAACCGCCCGCCACACCCAAGGACCGCTACGGCAAAGACCGTTTCACCATCGACCTCGATGCCGAGACCGTCACCTGCCCCAACGCGATCACCGTCACGATCCGTCGCGGCGTCTACGGCGACGGGATTGCCTACTTCGCAACCGCGTGCGCGACGTGTCCGCTACGCGACGAATGCACCCAAGCCGCCAACGGTCGCACCATCCGGGTCGGTGTCTACGAAGCTGTCCTCGCCCGCCACCGCTCGCGTCAACAAGACCCGGCCTGGCGTGACGACTACCGCGCCACCCGCCCCAAAGTCGAACGCAAACTCGGGCACCTGATGCGCCACCGCCACGGCGGACGACGCGCCCGCATGCGCGGCTCCACCAAAATCGATGCCGACTTCAACCTCCTCGCCGCAGCCGCCAACCTCGCACGCCTCGCCATCCTCGGAATCCACTCCAACCCCACCGGATGGGCCACCTGAACAACCGAAACCGTCGAACTCGCCAGCAACCACGAGCGTGCGGGTGCGGTTTTAACGGGTCGTTTCGAGGGTCGGGCAGTGTGACGATGGCCGGCTCGTCTCGGGTGCTCGCTCGACCCCACGGGTCCGCCGTCAGCACCGACCGAACCCGCCGTTCGACACCAGCCACCTAG
>NZ_JBDNIJ010000007.1:0-4324 GCF_041688325.1 Ilumatobacter sp. | reverse complement strand
GTCGGTTTCGTTCTGGTCGGTTTCGTTCTGGTCGGTTTCGTTCTGGTCGGTTTCGTGTTCTGGAGTCTCTGCCGATTCGTCGTCGACCTGGTTCGCCTGATCGACAGTGGGGTCGACCTGCTGCAACACGGCAGCAGAAACAGGAGTCACATTGGTCACATTGGTGGCAGAGGCGGCCGCAGCGAGTCCGCCGGCTCCGAGGACGAAACCGACTCCCGCGAGTCCGGAAAAGACACTTCGCTTGGTAATACGCATGTCAGGGGGTTCCTTTCGTTGTCGCCGAGCGGTTCTCGGTGATCTGGAAACCACAGTGCCCATCGCGACCTTGACGCAAGCTGAATCATTCTGAAGACGCTTTCAGCTGATTTCAAGAAGCCTCCGCGCCGCAGACGACGACCTTGGCAATCGTGGTTCGGTTCCTCATGAGGAATGGACTCGCTTTCGTGTTGGTCTTCCGCGGAGATGCCTGAGGCCGGTATCGCACAGCGAGCCGATCGGCGAATGATTCAGACGTGTCTGATGCCATGACTCAGATAGGCACGTTTGTGTCATGTGCGGGCGTCGAAGCGGAGCGAAGCTTGGCAAGTGAATAGTTCTTCGCACTCGGACTCCGCCAGCACCGACGTTCATGTTGTGGTCGAGATTCCCAAAGGGTCACGCAACAAATATGAACTCCGACACGGGACCGAAGAAATCTGGCTTGATCGGCACCTCTTCACTGCAACGCTGTATCCCGCCGACTACGGCTTCATCCCCGACACGCTCGGCGAAGATGGTGACCCGCTCGACGTGTTGGTGCTGCTCGAGGAGCCGACGTTTCCGGGCTGCCACCTCTGGGGTCGGCCGATCGGCGTGTTCTGGATGAGCGACGACGCCGGCCCGGACGCAAAGATTCTCACGGTGCCAGCGAACGACCCGCGCTGGCAACACGTGCTCGACATCGATGATGTCGCCGAGCATTTTCGTGCCGAAATCGGTCACTTCTTCGAGGTCTACAAGGCGCTCGAGCCATCAAAGTTCACCGAAGTGAGAGGTTGGCAGGGCCGCGACGAGGCGCTCGAGGTCATCGCAGCATCTCGGGAACGATTCATCCCGGACTGAGGTGACGTCGGCCGCTGGTCGCTGCGTTGTCGTTTCGCACTCAACTCAGTTCGTTGTTGTGATCGATCAGTCGACCTGATTGCCCCGAGCGATACGCCGCGAATTCAACCGATCCTCGATCAGCGCATCATCGAGACCAAATTCTCGTGCAGCGTCCACTAACGAAATTTGGTCATCCTGTGCGCGGCGCACGATCTCGGTGGCGGCGTCATATCCAACAATCGGGTTCAGCACGGTCGCCGACGCCAACGTGTTGTCAGCCAACCACGCAAGCCGTGCGGTGTTCGCCCCGATTCCGGCCACGCACCGCTCCGAGAACAGACTCGTCGCGGTCGCGAGGATCTGCATTGATCCCAAGAGGTTTCGAGCGATCAGAGGAACCCGGACATTGAGCTGGAAGTTCCCCTGCATCCCGCCGATCGTGATGGCCGTGTCGTTGCCAATCACTTGTGCCGCCACCTGCAATACGACCTCAGCGAGCACCGGGTTGACCTTGCCTGGCATGATCGATGAACCCTTCTGCAACTCCGGCAGCGTGATCTCACCCAGCCCGGCTCGCGGCCCACTCGCAAGCAGTGCAATGTCGTTGGCGATCTTCGTGAGCGACACCGCAATGACTTTGAGCACGCCCGACAACTCGACGAGGGCATCCCGACTGGCCTGAGCCTCGAATCGGTCGACCGGCTCGACCGCCTCGATGCCGGTTCGTCTGACGAGTAGTTCGAGCACCCGGCGTGCGAAGTCGGGGTGTGTGTTCAACCCGCTGCCGACAGCGGTTCCGCCCAGGGGCACCGCCGACACCCGCGCGATTGAGCCTTCGACCCGCTCGATGCCCAGCTGCATCTGTTGGGCAAACGCCCCGAATTCCTGACCGAGTGTGATCGGCACGGCGTCCATCAGGTGGGTCCTACCCGCCTTCGCCAGATCAGCGAACTCGATCGACTTCGCTGCAAGTGATTCATGGAGTGAACGTAATGACGGAATCAGGCTCGTGGTTGCCATCTCGAGCGCCGCCAGATGGACAGCAGTAGGGAACACATCATTCGAGCTCTGGCCCAGATTGACATGGTCGTTGGCGTGTACGCCGTTGCCTGCGAGATGAGCGATGACCTCGTTCACGTTCATGTTCGTCGACGTCCCCGACCCCGTCTGAAAGATGTCGACCGGGAACTGGTCGCCGTGCTGCCCGGCGCCGATCTCGTCGGCCGCAGCAGCCACGCGTCGAGCGATTTCGCCGTCCAGCATCCCCAACTCAGCATTCGCCGTCGCAGCGGCTGACTTGATCCGACCGAGCCATCGGATGACCGAAGCCGGCACTCGCTCTCCCGAGACCGGAAAGTTTTCCACTGCCTTTTGCGTTTCACTACCCCAGTACTCGACCATCACTGCTCCTTGTGTCGAACTTCGGGCTGAGTTGACGCTCTGTTGATGTCACCAAGACCGTTGCGTCATCGGCACCTCGGAGTCTAGAAGGGTAGGACCAAGGGGGTCCGCGTCCAGCGCTGACGGGTTGATCTCATCGGAATCGGTCCGACAGCGTCATGTGCTGCGCCGAGAACGAGACGACCGTGGCAACGAGTCACTCGTCGATGTCGGCGGATGTTCAGAACGAAACCGATACGGAAACTGGGGTGCTGCACCGCCGCGACCACATGGATGAGACTTTGCTGTTCCGCCCTGAGAAGGCCCACGAGATGAAACTCAACCTGAACACGAATGGACCGCTGCCGCCATCGCGCAGCACCTCCCCGCTGTGAGCCAGCGTGCGGTCGCACTGGTCCCGCCGCGCGACACCGACTGAACCCGTCCGGCGCTCATGCGTGCACAATGACACGAATGGGTCACGCAAAGTCCGGGAGGAGCGGCAATGCTGGAGGTCTGAAGGACGGTCTCCCATGCCGAATACCCGCGACACCAGCGACACCGACACAACCTCCATTACGGTCGTGATCGTCGACGACCACGAAGTGGTTGCGCTCGGCCTCCGGGCACTCCTTGCAGACGCCGACGGCATCGATGTCATCGGGACGGCCACAACCTGTGAAGCGGCAGTCGAGCTCGTTACGAAGAAGCGTCCAGACGTCGTCCTCATGGACTATCGCCTCCCCGACGGCACGGGCGCCGAAACGGCCCGCGCGTTCAAAGAGGCTCAGCTCGGTACCAACGTGGTGATGATCACCTCGGTCGCTGATCGCCGGGTACTCTCCCAGGCGCTCGATGCCGGTTGCTGTGGCTTCCTGTCGAAAAACAGCGACCGAGCCGATCTGGTTCATGCCATCACTGCTGCCGCGGCCGGCGAGTCGTACTTCACCCGCGACATGTTGCAGCACCTGGTGCATCTTCGTCGTTTCGACGACATCGGCCAGGCCGAACTGTCAGATCGAGAAGTCGAGGTTCTCCAACTGACAGCCGATGGCATGTATCCCGAGGAGGTAGCCAAGCAGCTGCACCTCAGCGCGCACACCGTCAAGAACCACCTCCGCCACGCCATGTCCAAGTTGGACGCTCACACCAAGCTCGAAGCCGTCGTCAAGGCGGTCCGTGCACGGATCATCTCTCTCGAGGAGTAGAACGATCATGAACACCGACGCGGGCGAGGCCGCACGTGCAGAACCCTCACGGGGCGGCGGTGGCAGCGACGCGACGTTCGGCGTGGTGATTGCCGACAACGACAACAACGTTCGACAAGCACTCGCTGACCTGATCAGGGATCACCCCCGGCTCCACCTCGTCGGTGAAGCGACGGACGGGTTGGAGGCAGCAGCTCTGTGCGCACAACACGTTGTCCACGTCGCCCTCGTCGACGTGCGCATGCCGCACGGTGGCGCCGATGCGGTCACGGCGATCAAAGCAGCGAATCCACACACCATCGTTGCCGGTTACACCACTCTCACCGACCGCCGGACCCGTGAACGCCTGCTCGAGGCCGGTGCTGCAGCAGTGTTCGCCAAGGGCGGGGGCCTCGACATCGGTGACGAGATCGTTCACCTCGCCGCAACCTGACCCATCCCAACTCATCGCCCACCCGCCAGTCTGGAAACAACAACATGAAGCTCCGCGTACTCTCGATCAAGCCAGCCCGCATCATCTGGGGGCGCCATCCTGCGGTCCGCACCGCGGACCAACTGACACTCGGCGAACGCTCAGCAGACCGGCTTCGTAACGGCATGGGCTCGTGGGCGTTCGTCATCAGCGCGCTGGTGTTTCTTGCAGTGTGGATGGC
>NZ_JBDNIJ010000367.1:0-4209 GCF_041688325.1 Ilumatobacter sp. | reverse complement strand
GTGCTGGATGGTGTGCTGGATGGTGTGCTGGATGGTGTGCTGGATGGTGTGCTGGATGGTGTAACGGCAGTTTCGGCGTCAAAGGCGCTTGCAGGCATGGTCAGCGCTCGAGCGACTGCTTCATCCGATCGAGCGTCGCATGCATACCGTTGATCATCGCCTTCTGGCGGTTCAGAAGACGACCGTAGACCCACTTCTGCCATCCGGTATAGGGCGGATAGCTGAACGACTCGGTGACGATCGTCGCGCCATCTCGTTCGGCGAACTCGTACCGCCACGTCGAGTACCCCTCTGCGATGAAACCGAACGAGACGTTCGGTTCCGCATCGAGGACCTTGGACGTCGTCGTCCACCGCTTGAGAGTGATTGGGCCGAAAGCGGCAACGTTGTCACCTTCGAACTCCGCGCCGACGGCCGGGCCGGTGGTGTCACCAACCCATCTGCAGGCTGTGCACTCGGGGCTCCATTCGCCCATTCGCGTCACGTCGGTCACCGCTGCGTAGACCGCGTTGATCGGCGCGATGATCGTGGTTGTCGCGGATCCAGTGAGGGGCTCGGTCGATGTGGCGGTCATCTTCCCAGTGTCGCGCGCCCAGCCGGGCGAATGGGTCCACCAGTAGCGTGTAGCAGTGGACTTGGTTGAGAAGTTAGAGGCAACCGGTGGTATCTGGTCTCCGAACTATCTGCCGGTCACGCTGGCGAACCTGACCATCGTCGCCATTGCTGCGTTCGACGGCCTTGCCCTCGTTGCCGCGCTGCCGTCGATCGCCGATGATCTCGGAGGTGTCGCCCTGCTCCCGTGGGTGATCACTGCCTACCTGGCGACATCTGCCGTTGCGGGCATCATGGCCGGCCCCATCATCGATGCCGTCGGCGTGCGACGGACGTTTCGGGCCACTGGCGTATGGTTTCTGTTTGCGAGCGCCGCTGCCGCGGCCGCGCCGAACATGGAGCTACTGGTGGCGGCCCGAGCGCTCCAGGGCATCGGCGGTGGCCTGGTGATTTCCGTTGCGCTAACAGCTGTCGGTCTGGCCTATCCGCAACGGCTGCGCGCCAGAGCGTTCGCCGCAAACTCGATGGTTTGGGGGACGCTGGGTTTCGGCGGCCCGGTGATCACCGCTGGCCTGCTCGCCGTTGCGGGCTGGCGAATGATCTTCGTCATCCAGCTCCCGATCACGGCCCTCGCCCTGGCTGCTGGATGGCGAACATTGCCCAGCACCCGCAACAAGCCGCAACGGATCGTCATGGACGGCCGCGGCATCGCCCTGATCGTGGGTCTCGTTGCTGCTTCGCTGTTCGCCGTGGCGCAGGTCGGTGTCCGCTGGCCGTTGGCTGCGGTCGGCGCGGCCGCGGCAATCGCATTCGGTCGTGCGTTCTGGACCAACTCGGGCCGCACTGACGGGCCACTCGTCTCGCGCATCCACATCACACGGTTCCCCCTGAAGCGGATCCATCTGACGGCCGGCCTGGTGCTGATCGCCGGCCTCGCTGCCGACAACTATCTCCCGCTGTACATGCAGACCACGCGGGGTCGGTCTGAATCGTTCGCGGCGTTCTCGGTGCTGTTCCTCACCGTCGGGTGGTCATCTGCGGCGTTCCTCGTCAGTCGACTGCTCGAACGCTGGCGCGAAACCGACGCAATTTTGCTCGGCTCGATCCTGATGATTCCGGCCGTTATCTGGGCAGGGGTCGGAGTCGCTCTGACGTGGCCGATCCCGGTCATCTTCGGAGCGTTCTACGTGATGGGCGCGGCGATCGGGTTCGTTTCCACCGCTGGGCTTACCTTGCTCCAGGCGAGCGCAGACGATTCGGAGATGGGCCGGGTCAACAGCGCCCATCAGTTCATCCGCACCATCGGGATCACCTACGGCGTTGCCGTTGGCGGAGCGATTTTGCTGTTCGTTGTCGGTCACCGAATTGGCGACGTTGAGGTCGTGCGCGATGTGCTCGGCGGCGAGGACGTGGTTGCCTCTGGCCCGACACTCGACGCGATCCGGGACGGCCTCGTCTGGGTCCTCGTCTTTAGTGGCGTCGCTGCGCTTGGGTGCCTCGCCGCTGCCATGGCCCTGTGGCGCAACACGCGCGGGCTGCCGCTGCCCGTTGTTGGTCCTGGCGGTGGTGTCAGCGCTGACGCCGAACCTTTGAGCAATTGATCTGACCTATTGCGCTAGGGTGCATGAATGCCCGATGACAACTCTTCGGTGAGTTACGTGACCGAGCTCAAGTCACTCCCAGATCAGATTGCTACAGCGATTCGCGAATCGATCGTGTCGGGCGCGCTCGCGGTCGACGCGCGGCTGCCGAACGAGGCCGAGTTGGCTGCGCAGTTTGGTGTGTCGCGGCCAACCGTGCGCGAGGCTCTCAAGCGGCTCGCGGCGAAGAACCTGATTCGGTCGCGTCGAGGCGTGTCGGGCGGCAATTTCGTGACGTTGCCAAGTAGCGAGCAGGTCCGCTCGGATCTGTCGACAACCGCGACGCTCCTCGTGAGTCACAAGGTGTTTTCGCTTGCTGAGGTCGCTGAGAGTCGACGCCTGCTTGAAACGACCTGCGCTCGCCTCGCGGCTGAGCGGCGGACAACCGATCATCTGGCCGCGTTGGGTGAAGCGCTCGAGCGACAGGCCCGGCCCGATCTGTCCGATGAGGAGTTCTGCGACGCCGACGTTGCCTTTCACAGAGTGATCGTCCAGGCGGCCGGGAACCCGGTACTCGACTACGTCATGGTGTTCGCCCTCGAGGCGCTGCACCCGTCGACGAACCTCGTGATCAACAGGTTCCGCCAGCGCTCCGACGTCTTGGCGCTGCAGCAGGTGCTGCTCGATGCTGTTGCATCCGGCGACCCCGACGCAGCCGAGGCGGCCATTCATGCCCAAATGGACCACCTCAGCGGGATCTACAACGAGGCTCAGGAATGGGTCGAGGCTCGACGTGTCGAACGAGAGGATGGTCATGGCCGAACCACAGACTGAACACCGCCTGCGCAGAATGCTCGCACCCGAGTCGGTGGCGCTCGTGGGCGCATCCACGGTGCCGAACGTCGCGGGCAATGACATGGTGCTCGAACTAGAGGTGTCGCGGTACCCGGGCCGGGTCTATCCGGTGAACCCGAAGTACGACGAGGTCGAGGGGCGAGAGTGCTTCGACAGCCTCGACACGCTGCCCGAGGTCCCTGATCTGGCGGTGCTCGGTGTGGGCAACACGCGGCTCGAAGAACTGGTCGAGCAGGCCATCGACCTCGGCGTCGGCGGCTTGGTTATCCCCGGAAGCGCACTCTTGCCCGACGACACAGCCAGCAACTCACTGCGATCGCGGATCCGCACCATGGCGACGGCCGCTGGCCTGCCGATCGTGGGCGGAAACTGCATGGGCTTCTACAACGTCGAGAAATGGTTCCGGGCGTTTCCGTTCAATCGGCCATACGAGCTGCAGGAAGGAGGTGTCACCCTGATCGCCCAGTCGGGCTCGGTGCTCACCGCCCTGCTGTGGAACGACCAGAAGCTGCGCTTCAACTTGGCGGTCTCGCCGGGTCAGGAACTGGTGACGACGACCGCCGACTACATGGACTACGCCCTCGAGCAAGCGAGCACGCGAGTGATTGCCCTCTTCATTGAATCGGTGCGCGAGCCGGAGCGTTTCATCGCCGCGCTGAAAAAGGCAGCCAATCGGGACGTTCCCGTCGTGGCGCTGAAGGCAGGGCGCACGCCCCAAGCCGCCAAGCTTGCGCTGAGCCACTCGGGGGCAATCGCCGGTGACGACGCCGCCTACCAGACGCTGTTCGAGCGTTACGGCGTCTTGCCGGTCAAGTCGCTCGACGAACTGGCAGCGAGTGCCCTCCTCCTCTCTGATCGGCGCCGACCTGCAGCCGGTGGCCTCGCCGCGATCCTCGACTCGGGTGGTGAGCGTGAGCTGTTGATCGACTTGGCCGACGACGTCGGTGTGCCGTTCGCACAGATCAGCGACGCGACCACAGCGGTGCTCGCGTCACAACTCGACCACGGCCTCGAGCCGATCAACCCGCTCGACGCATGGGGCACCGGCAACGACTACCAGTTGGTCTTCGAGCACTGCTGGCAGGCGCTGATGGACGATGACGACACCGCCATCGGCGTCTTTGTTGCCGATCTGACCTCGGGCTTTTACCTTCATGAGTCGTTCGCTCGGATCTGCCGTCGCGTGCATCGCCGAACCGGCAAGCCGATCGCGATGATGACG
>NZ_JBDNIJ010000366.1:0-25856 GCF_041688325.1 Ilumatobacter sp. | reverse complement strand
TCACTGACTGCAACAAGCTCATGAAAACGGCGGGGGCGCCGTTACGAACGGATGAGGCGGCCCGGTCGAGCGCCAGTGAACTCGTCGTGCTCGCGAGTGATGACGCCGCCGACGATGGTGGCGACGTAGCCCTCGGCCGCCTGCAGGAGACGGGTTCCGCCGGCCGGGAGGTCGTTGACGAGACGTGGCTCGCGCAACTGCAGATGTTCGTGGTCGATGACGTTGATGTCGGCGCGCTTGCCAACTTCGAGCACGCCGCGATCGGTGAGGCCGAACAACGCAGCGGTGTCGGCGGTCATCTTCTTGACCACTGACTCGAGCGGGATCTTCGGCCCACGGGTGCGGTCGCGTGCCCAGTGCGTGAGCATCCAGGTTGGTGTCGATGCATCGCAGATGAAGTTGGCGTGGGCGCCGCCGTCGGCAAGGCCGAGGACAGCTGCCGGGTGCGTGAGCATTTCGTACAGCGCATCACCGTTGCCGTGGGCATAGCCGAGGAACGGCATCATTAAGAGCGCTTTGCCGTTGCGCTGTCGGAGTTGCTCGTAGAACTCCTCGATGGGTTCGACGCCGTTTGCTGCAGCGAGTGCAGTGATCGCCCGATCTGGGGTCGGCTCGTAGTCGACAGGGTCGCCGAGCAGGTACTGCCGGTCGAAGCCGTCGACGACCTGCGCAGCCATCGGTTGCGTCTCGCGCAAGATGTGCATCGAGGCCTTCGACTCCTCAATCAGACGGGCTTTGAGATCAGCGTCGCCCATCGCTTCGGCCTGTTCGGCGAACGACATGTTGAGCAGTGGGCCGAAGCTGGGCATGTCTTTAAATCGGTGCTTGGTCGACAAGCCGATGAGGATTCCGAACGGGCGGCCAGCGACCTGGGGGATCACTTGGTGGCCGGCGTCTTGGGCAGCCTGTGAGCGCTCCATCAACTCCTTCCACTCGTCCGGCTCGACGAGATTTTGCAACATCAGCCACGTGACCGGGCGGCCGATGTCGTCGGCGAGCCGGCAGATCCAGTCGATCTCCTTCTTTGGTGCGACGAGGTCTTCGCCAGCAAGGCCAGCTGGAGCAACTTCGAAGACGCCCTTGCCCGAGCGAGCCATGGCGCGGCCAATGCTGAAGAGTTCGTCTTCGGCAGCGAACGTTCCAGGCACAGGTTCGCCGCTCATCGCGCGATGGCCGATCGTGCGGCTTGTTGAGAATCCGAAGGCACCAGCGTCGACCGCCTCACCGACGATTGCGGCCATTTGAGCGATGTCGTCGGAGGTGGCTGCTTCGTTGTCGGCGCCGCGCTGGCCCATCACGTACACGCGCACCGGGCCGTGGGCGATCATTGCACCGATGTCGGCAACGTACTCCCGTCGGTCGAGAGCGTCGAGATAGTCGGGGAACGTTTCCCAGTCCCATGAGATGCCTTCGCTGAGCGCCGCACCGGGAATGTCTTCAACACCTTCCATTAAGTCGATCAGGAAGTCGTGCTCGTCGGGCTTGGCCGGGGCGAAGCCAACTCCGCAGTTGCCCATCATCAGTGTGGTGACGCCGTGCGGGGTGGAGGGCTCGAGCTCAGCATCCCAGGTGGCTTGGCCGTCGTAGTGCGTATGGATGTCGACGAAGCCCGGTGTGACGAGCATGCCGGTGGCATCGATCTCTCGACGGCCGGCGCCAACGTCGGCACCGATCGCGGTAATGATGTCACCGTCGATCGCAATACTCAGCCCGGGTCGTGCCGGCGAACCGGTGCCGTCAACCAATAGACCGTTGCGAATGACGAGGTCGTGTTCCATCACATGAGTCTTGTCGGGTGGCGACGTCCGGGTCGTACCGGGCGGCTGAGGCTGCATACCGTTGTAGTCGATGCGACTGACGTGCCCATGCTGATCGAATCGCTGCTGCCACTCGGCAAACTCGACCCAGGCTTACGCGAACCTGACACCCCGCTTGACATCCGCGACTTCGCGCGGTTGGCAAAGATCGCTGAAGATGTCGGGGTCGCTGCAGTGCTCGTGGAAGAGACCAAAGATGACCCATACCAACTCCTCGCGCTCGGCGCGATGGCGACCGAACGTGTCCAACTCGGCACGTCGGTCGCCATGGCGTTCCCGCGCAGCCCGACGGCGACAGCGATGTCGGCGTGGTCGCTCCAGAAGCTGTCGAACGGTCGCTTCCTGCTCGGGCTCGGCACACAGGTTCGTGCCCACATCCAGCGCCGCTACGGCCTGGAGTGGCATGCTCCAGCGCCGTGGATGCGTGACTACGTCAACGCAATGCGCGCTGTCTGGAACACATGGCAAACCGGCGAACCGCTGAAGTTCGAGAGCCAGCACTACAACCTCGACGTCATGGTGCCGCTCTTCGACCCGGGCCCAATCGACCATCCCAACATCCCGATCTACGTCGCCGCGATCGGGCCGAACATGTGCGCCGTTGCCGGTGAAGTCGCCGATGGCATCCGGCTGCACCCGGTTTGTACCGCCAAGTACATCGACGACGAGGTGCTCCCCAATGTCGTTCGTGGCGCCGCTCGCACGGGCCGCAACCTGAACGACATTGAAGTTTGTCTGAAGCCGTTGATCGGCACCGCACCTGACGACGATCGGCTCGAGAAAGTGATCGAAACGGTCCGAGCCCGCGTCGCGTTCTACCTGTCGACGCCTTCGTACCGCCGGGCGTTCGAAGTGCATGGCTGGGGCGAGATCGCTCGTGAGGCATCGACGCTGTCACGGGCACAGCGGTGGGATGACCTGCCCGGGCTCGTCACCGACGACATGCTGCACACCGTTGCGACGATCGCTACGTACGACGGAATTGCCGACAAGTTGAACGACCGTTTCGCCGATCGGTTGGACCGGATCGAGTTTTCCATTCCCGTCAACAACGCCGACGACGCCGACGCCTACCGACAGATCCTCGGGCAGTTGCGTTAGTTGTTGCGACGGGAGTTGACGCCGGGTCGGGCACGCCTCGGCTGCCCGTGGGAAACTCCGATCCATGTTGCTTGCCGGTCAGTCAGTCCTTCTCGCTGGTGCCTCAGGTGGCCTCGGCTCAGCACTCGCAGCCGAGCTCGAACGGCGCGGTGCAACCGTCACGGCGGTGGCGCGTAACCAGGAGCGGCTGGCGGCACTTGGCGGACACTCCGTTGCGCTCGATCTTCGGACTCCCGACGCTTGTCAGCTTGCAGTGGCTGCTGCTGTTGAGCATGCCGGCAAGCTTGACGTCGTCGTGAATGCGGTCGGGGTCGTTGCGTTCGGCATGGTCGCGGATCTCTCGTCCGACGCCATGGAAGAACTCTTCCTCACCAACACGTTCATCCCCATCATGCTCGCCACCGCTGCGCTCCCACATGTGCAGGGAGGTGGTGCCATCGTCAACATCTCGGGCGTGATCGCTGAGCAAAACCTGCCCGGGATGGCGGCTTACGGAGCATCGAAGGCCGCGGTGAAGTCGTTCGACGAAGCACTCGCACGTGAAGCGCGCCGCTCGAAGATCCGTGTGATCGACGCCCGACCGCCGCACACCGAAACAGGGTTGGCTGACCGGCCGATTGAGGGCACGTCGCCGAAGATGCCAGAGGGGCTGACACCAGCCCACGTGGCGAGCGTCATCTGCGACGCACTCGAGAGCGACGCCAAAGACTTGCCCAGCAGTGCCTTCTGACCTCCCGACGGTGTGGGTCCTCGGCGACCAACTGAACCGTCAGGGTGCGCTGTCGGGTAGGCAGCCAGGGGACTGCCGGGTTCTCATGGTCGAAAGCGATCTCAAGCTTGGGTCTAAACGCTGGCACCGTCAGCGTGCCCATTTAGTGATCAGCGCGATGCGCCACTTCGCCGCCGAACTGCGTGCCGAGGGGTTTGAGGTCGACGAGCGCACCGCCCCAACACTGCCGGCGGGCCTCGCAGCACACCGCAACGACTTCGACGTCGAGCGGGTGATCGCCATGGAACCAATGAGCTGGGATGGCAAAGCCATGCTCGAACGCCACGGCGTCGAGACGATTCGAAACGACCAGTTCTTCTGCCACTACGACGACTTCGCCGCTTGGCAAGCCCCGCGGAAGAGCTTCAAGATGGAAGACTTCTATCGGTGGCAGCGAACCGAGCACCACGTGCTGATGGACGGTGACCAACCGCTCGGCGGCCAGTGGAACTTTGACCACGACAACCGCGAGAAGCCACCGAAGGACGGTAGGTCGTGGCCCGATATCACCCGCTTCGAGCTCGACGACATCGACAAGGCAGTGCTCGCTGATCTGCCGAGTGACCTGTGGGGGAGCGACCCTGACGGCACCTGGCCAGTGACGCGCGAGCAAGCGCTGACACGGCTTGACGAGTTCGTCCGTACCGGCCTCGAACCGTTTGGCCCGCATGAAGATGCGATGCTTGCGGCCGAGTGGAAAATGGCCCACTCGGTGCTTTCGACGTCGATGAACATCGGTCTGCTGCACCCGGTCGAAGTCGTTGATGCCGTCGAGCGCGCGTGCAGGGAACGAAACCTGCCACTCAACTCGGTCGAGGGGTTCGTCCGACAGGTGATCGGCTGGCGTGAGTACGTCTGGTGCGTCTACTGGCTCTGGATGCCCGACTATCGGTCACGCAATGCACTCCGGGCCCACCGGCCGGTTCCACCAGTGTTCACCGGTGACGCCGACACCGACATGAAGTGTGTTGCGAGCACGATGCGTCATGTGCACGATCACGGCTACGCCCATCACATCGAAAGGCTAATGGTGCTGGGCAACCTGGCGCTGACGGCGGGAGTCGAACCGTGGGCTATGACCGATTGGATGTGGGCAAACTTCGTCGACGGCGCCGAGTGGGTGATGCTGCCCAATGTGATCGGTATGGCGCTCTACGCCGACGGCGGGCTGATGGCGACCAAGCCATACGCATCCGGTGGTGCCTACATCAACAAGATGAGCGATTCCTGCAAAGGGTGTCGATACGACCCGAAGAAGCGCACCGGTGACGACGCCTGCCCGTTCACGACGCTGTACTGGGATTTCATTGCTCGGAACGAAAAGCTGCTTGGGGCGAACCATCGGATGGCCCGTCAGGTCGCCGGGATGCGGCGGTTGAGTGACCTCGCAGCCGTTCGCGAACGAGCCATTGAAGTGCTTGCAGCGCTCGACGCTGGAACGCTCTAGAAATCTTGAACAGCGTGACCCGGGTTGGCCCTGGCAACGCTGTTGAGTTCTCTCTGCAGCTTGTTCAGCTGTGGGAGTTGGCAATCAGTGCGTCGCGCAGGTCACGCTTCAATATTTTTCCGCTCGCGTTGCGCGGCAATGACTCGTTGACGATCGTGATCACCGACGGCACCTTGAACTTGGCCAGGCGCTCGCCGACGAACTTCTGGAGGTCGCCGGCGTCGAGCGTCTCGCCTTGCTTGACCATCACGTGGCAGGCGAGTTCTTCGCCGAGCCGTTCGTTGGGGATGCCGTAGACGGCTGCCTCGTACACGGCCGGATGCTCGTAGATGGTTGCTTCGACTTCTGCGCAGTAGATGTTCTCGCCGCCGCGGAGGATCATGTCTTTCGCTCGGTCGCTGACGTACACGAAGCCTTCGTCGTCGACATGGCCGATGTCGCCGGAGCGGAGCCAGCCGTCGACAATCGTCTCGGCGGTTGCTTCCGGACGGTTCCAGTAGCCGCGGATCAGTGATGGGCTGCGGAACCAGATCTCACCGGTCTCGCCAACCGCCAGATCGTTGCCCTCGAGATCGGTGACTTTGACGTCCATGATCGGAACCGGTCGGCCGGTCGACTTCGGGTTGTTGATGAAGTCGTCGCCAGCGTTCTGCGGGCCGTAGGCGTTGGTCTCTGTCATGCCGTAGCCGAGGCCCGGGCGGCCGCGCTGGAAGTTCTCGTCGATGCGCTTCACCAGTTCGGGTGGCATTGGAGCTCCGCCGCCGCCGACGGAACGCAGCGATGAAGTGTCGCGCTCAGCGAAGGTCTCGGCTTCGAGGAGATCCCAGCTCATTGTCGGCACGCCAACGAAGTTCGTCACCCGCTCCTGTTCGATGAGTTCGAGGGCACGGTTCGGCTCCCACTTGTACGTCATGACGAGCTTGGCGCCGCTGACGAAGGAGCCGAGCATCACAGGGACGAGGCCGGTGACGTGGAACAGCGGAACGCACAGCATGAAGGCGGTCTGCGGTGCGCCGCCCTCTTCGACGGTTGCGGGGTCTTCTGGCTCGCGGACGGCACTGACGGCAGCGCGTGCGGCGAAGGCGATCAGTGCGCTGAGCACGGCGCGGTGCGTCGAAACAGCACCCTTCGGCCGGCCGGTGGTACCCGAGGTGTAGAGGATTGTCATGTCGTCGTCAGGGGCGATCTCGGCGTCGGGCATGGTCGCGCCTTCCAATTGCGCCACCGCCTCGTCGAGGTTCAACACGCCTTCTGGGAGTTCGCCGGTTGCCCGGACCACGATGAGTTTGGCGTCGATCGCGCCCGGTGCTGCGTCTTGCATGCGTTGCAGTCGTTCCGCGTCTGCGATGACGACCTTGGAACCGGAGTCTTCGATTGCAAAGACCAATTCGTCGGTGACCCACCAGGCGTTCATTGGGACCACGACCGCCCCGACAGAGGTGATCGCGGCGAACGCAGCAATCCACTCGGGATAGTTGCGCATTGCAATAGCGACGCGGTCACCCTTTGTGACGCCGAGTTCGTTCACGAGGAGGTGGCCGATCTGGCCGGCCAGCTTGAGGACCTGGGGCATGGTCCAGCGCTCGTTTTCGAAAATGATGAACTCGTCGGTGCGGAGCGCAGCCAGTTCGAACAGCGCCCGGATGTTCGGGGGAGTGCCAGCGAACACCTTGCTGGTTCGGCCCAGCACCTCGGTCTCTTGGATCTCGAACATCGAACCGGGTGCACAGACGGCCGCGCAGGCCTCTTGGAACGTCATCGTCATAGCGGCCGATTGTTGCAGGTCGGACCGCCGCGCGTCGTAGCGGTCACACTGTGCCTGGCACAGTGTGACCGGTCGCCACAGTTAGTTGATTACGAAGTGGTCGAGGTCTGGGTCGTGGGTCATCTGCCAGTAGTCAACGAGGCGCCACGGCATGATGACGACGACTCGCCCGGCGTCATTGCGATACCAGTTGCGGAGGCCCGGAGTGCTCCAGATCAGCTGTTCGTGAGCAGCATCGAACGCGTCGTTGTAGGCGAACATCGGCTCTGGGTGAACTTCGATCGATGTGCCTCCGGCTTTGGCGATTTCGGCCAGGCAGGCGGTGATGTGTCGGGCATGACATTCGGCCTGGAAGATGGCGCTCCCGCCGTGGCCGAGGCCCGTGGTGGGGCCCTGCATCATGAAGAAGTTCGGGAAGTCGGCCACGGTGATGCCGAGGTAGGCGTACGGATCGTCGTTCGCCCACAGGTCGGCAAGATCGACATCGTTCCGGCCGATCAGACCAAGTCGGCTCGCTGACTGGAACACCTCGAAGCCGTTGGCCATGATCACGATGTCGTGTGCGCGGTGCTCGCCGTCGGCTACGACGCCTGTCGCATCGACGTGATCGACGGCCTCGACGACCAGCTCGACATTCGGCTTGCGGACCGTTGCGAACCACCCGTTGTCGAGCAGGATTCGCTTTCCATAGGGCGGGTAGGTCGGTAGGCACTTGTCGATGAGGTCAGGTCGCCCATCGAGTTCAGACCGCAGATGCTCTTCCATCTGCTGCCGATGGCGCTCGTTGGCGCGGTTGATCGAATGTGGCAACTCCCAATCAGGGTCGCGCTGCAGCAGTGGGAGGAGGCCGTCGCCGTATCGCCACAGCATGACGAATCGGAACCACGATGCGTAGAACGGCAGATGCTCGAAGAGCCACTGTGAGCCGTCAGGGATCGGGTCGTGATAGCGGGGGATTGGCCGTGCCCACTGCGCTGTCCGCTGGTACACGGTGAGCTCGGCGACCTGGTCGGCGATTGCCGGGACGATCTGCATGGACGACGCACCGGTGCCGATCACGGCAACTCGCTTGCCGGTGACATCGAGATCAGCAGGCCAGTGCGATGAGTGAAATATCGGCCCGTCGAAGCTCTCTGTGCCCGGCACAGGTGGAGGCTTGGGAACGTTGAGTTGGCCGATCGCACTGATCAGTACCCGGTACTGCCGTGTCTCGCGGCCGGTCGGCGTGCGGAGGTCGACGGACCACTCGCCGGCATCGTCGCTCCACCGTGCGCCAATCACTTCGGTTTCGAACTGCACGTTCGGCGTGACCCCGAATTCGTCGGCGTTGCGCTGCAGGTAGTCCACGAGGTCGGAGCGGGCTGAGAAGTAGCGGGACCAGCGATTCGGCTTCGCGAACGAGAACGAGTAGGCATGGTTTGGGGTGTCGACGCCGGCACCCGGATAAATGTTGTCGCGCCAGACGCCACCGACACTCGCGCCGCGTTCGACGATGTCGTAGTCGATGCCGAGCCGGTCGAGCCGAACACCCATGATGATGCCGCTCGCTCCGGCGCCCACGACCAGCACGGATGGCCGCTCGGCCTCGGTGGGCCACACGACGTCGCGTGAGAGGAAACCCATTTCCTCGCGCATCATCGGCGCGTATTCGGCGGGGGTTGGTTCGCCGAGGCACACGCTCATCATCTCGACCATCAATTCGTCGCCGGGGTCGGCGATGGCCGGTTCGAGAGTGATGGCATCAACGGCTGCGGCACGGATCTCGTCAGCGATGTCGTCGCTGAAACCGGCGTCTTCCGGTGCGATCAGTCGGACGTCGCGCCGTGGCAGATAGGGGGCGTCCAACCACTTCCTGTCGCCGGTGATCTGGAACAAGCACATGGTCAACACTCGGAGGTCGGCATCGCGCATGGCGCCAGCAACGTTCATCGTGACAGCATGGCCTTGGTTGCGTCGTCGCGGCGAGTCCTCCCGTTCTGCAAAGGCGTGAGGTAGGTGCGCATGGGGTGCGCTTGGCTTACGCCTTCGGGGGATGGCTGGGTGGGATGGCTGGGTGGGATGGCCAGTAGCTTCCCGAGGCGTGAATCGACAGTCGACATTTGAGTTCCTCGGAATGACCGAGTCGGGTACGGCGGAGGGCGGATACCGCGTCCCGATTGCCGACCGAGCGGTTGGTGGAGGGCGCGGTTCGCTGTTCGGCGGTGTTGGCCTCGCGGCCGGCGTCGCAGCGATGGAAGCGCACACGGGTAAGCCGGCGGTGTGGGCCACGGCGCAGTACATCGCCACGCTCTACAACCCATCGGAGATGCACCTCGACGTCGCCACGCCTGCCGTCGGCCGGAGTGTCACCCAGTGCCGGCTCCAGGCCACATCCGAGGGCAACGAGATCGTCAATGTGCTTGGTGCTGTCGGCGAGCGCCCGGAGAAGCTGCGCGGAGTGTGGGCCACAATGCCTGACTGCCCGTCGCCTGCCGACTCGCTCGACCCCGAACGACACTTCGACTACCCGTCGCTCCACGACCACGTCGAGGTGAAGATGGCGCGCGGGATGTTCGGCTTCTCCGGTGCCGGCGAGGCAACCGGTGATAATCGTTCGCTGGTCTGGGTGCGGATGCCCGGCGTTTGTGTCGATGCAGCATCCCTGGCGATCATCGCCGACTACGCGCCGTCGGTCGTTGGCAATGCCATGGGGCGGGTGACGAACCTGTCGAGCCTCGACAACACAATCCGTTATGCCGATGCGGCTCCGGCCGACACCGAGTGGGTGCTTTGCGACAACCAGGTCGAGTTCGTCGGAAACGGCTTCGCCAACAGCAGTTGTCTGATGTGGAGCGAGTCGGGCCAACTACTCGGCACAGCCAGCCAGTCCATGACGATTGTGCTCCTCTAGCGAGGAGCGGCGACTTCGTCGCCAACATCGACTGCGTCGCTGCAATCGGTGCTTCGGCTCTGCCGAAATCGCTGCGCTCTCGGGGCGGGGGACCTCTGGGCCCCCTCGCCTGCGCCCAGCCAGCTCAGCCAGGTTCGGCCATTGCCTGCAGCGTGGCGGGGTCGAAGCCGGCAAGTTGTTTGTAGGCATTGGCTTCCCGTTCGAGCACGGCGGAGTCGACGCAGGTGTGCTCGTCGATGCACGCCCCCGCGCAGCGCTCGGCCACCCACTGCATCACGCGTTCGGGTCCGGCCTGCCGGTTGGCCAGGGTGAGCTTGGCGGTGGGCTCGAGACGCGCTGACTCGTATGCCGTGAGGGCTGCGGGGATATCTCCGGTGCCGGTTAACGCCGCAGCGAGGGCTTCACCGTCGAGGATTGCCTGGCTGGATCCGTTGCTGCCGTTCGGACGCATTGGATGCGCTGCGTCGCCGAGCAGCGTGACCCGCCCGAACGACCAGCGATCGACAGGGTGGCGGTCGACCATCGGGAACTCGTAGGCGGCATCACTCGATGCGATGAGTGCGCCGACATCGAGCCAGCCGTAGTCCCACTCGGTGAAGCTGTCGGCGACCCAGGCTGGGTCGACTTCACGATTCCAGCTCACGGTCGTCATGTCGACGTCCATCGGTCGTTCGGCCACCCAGTTGATCAGCGCCATGCCATCGTCGTCAGGATCGCTGATTGGGTACACCACAGCTTTCTGCCCGTCGTCGCCGGCCATGAACATGGTGCGACCGCCCAGAAACGCGCGTGCTCGCACGGCACCGCGCCACAGCACGAGGCCCGACGGATGGGGGAGACCTTGATCGGGATGGAGCTGCTGACGGACCGCAGAGTGGATACCGTCGGCGCCGACGAGTACATCACTCGCCACCTCGATGTCGACGCCCGAGCGGCGATCCTGGAACGTCGCCGTGACCGTGTCATCGATATCACCGTTGTGCTGACTGTCGTTCTGCTTGAACGATGTGAGGCGCATGCCCGTGTGACATCGTTCGGGCCCGAGCCGGTCGAGAGCGGCCTGCCACAACAGCATCTGCAACTTGCCACGATGGATCGAGAACTGCGGCCACGGAGTACCTGCGGCGAGCCCCCGAGGCTCCTCCCAAATCCGGATCCCATCACGCGACAAGAAGGCGAGCGCCTCGGTTCGGACCCCGGCGGCGTCCAGTGCTGGCAGGAGCCCCAGGTCGTCGAGCACGCGCACCGAGTGCGGCAGCACGTTGATGCCGACACCCAACTCCGACGGCTCGACGACTGATTCGAATACGTCGACCTCGTGGCCAGCGTCGTGGAGGCACATTGCCGCGACGAGACCACCGATTCCGCCACCAGCGATCGTTACCGAAGTCATGCCGACAGTGTGGCGCACCTGCGCCGTTGTGGTGTCAGTCGCGGACAGGCGGTGAGAAGCCGTCAGGGATGACGAGGTCGTCAGGCGACAGTTCGCTGATCGACGACTTCCCCATGCCCATCAGGTTTGAGTCGATCCCCGTGCGGAGCACGTCGAGCACGTTCTCGACGCCGGCCTGGCCATTGGCAGCGAGGCCCCACAGGTAGGCACGGCCGATCATCACGGCCTTGGCGCCGAGCGCCAGTGCCTTGACGACATCCGAACCGCGGCGGATTCCGGAGTCCATGACGACTTCGATCTGGTCGCCAACGGCTGCGACGACCTCGGGCAGGCAACGAATGGGAGCCGGGGTGCCATCGAGGTTGTTGCCGCCGTGCGTCGAGACGGAGATCGCTGATGCGCCAGCGTCGACTGCCTTGCGAGCTTCGTCTGCCCGGTTGATGCCCTTGACCATGAAGGGGCCGTCCCACTGTGCACGGAGCCAGGCGACGTCGTCCCACGACGGGGGAGGGGTGCCCATCCACGTGCCGTATGCGTCGAAGAAGCCGGGAACGGGATCGTTTGACGACACGCGGAAGTTCGGTGCACCGAGCTGCGGGATTCCACCAGACTTCAGCCAGTCGAACAGCCACCGCGGCTTGACGAGGGCCTCTGGGCCGTGCTTGATCATAGTTTTCAGGCCGATTGACTCGGGGATTGCCGGGCTGCCCCAGTCGCGGCTGTGCACGAACGACCAGTCGAGTGTGAGGATCATGCCGACAGCGCCAGCCACCTTGGCGCGTTCCATGCGAGCGACCATCGAGTCGCGATCGCCAGCCCAGTAGATCTGGAAGAACGTCGCAGCCCCGGTGGCCATCACTTCGTCCATCGGCTTCGACGAGAACGAGCTCAGCCCCATTGGGATGCCACGTGCCGCAGCTGCTCGGGCAACCGCGACCTCGCCGTCGGGATGCACGGCTTGGACGCCGGTCGGCGAGATGATGACGGGCATCGACATGTGCTGGCCCATCACTTCGGTTTCCATCGACCGTTCGGCCGATTGGCCTGCGGTGATTGGGCGCAGGCCGAGCTCGCTGAACGCCGCGACGTTGTCGTCTTTGGTCAACCCGGCTTCTGCGCCGGCGATCAGTGCGCCGTAGACCGACTTCGGCAGGCGACGCTTGGCGCGTTGCTGTGCAACGGCGATGGACTCGAACCAGGGATTTGCCACGCCGCCAGTGTACGAATCACCGGTGGCCCGACGGCAACCTCAGCTACAAGGTCTGACGTTGGTTGCGGAAGTTGGTCAGCTTTCGGCTTCGAGCATGGCGGTCAGTAGCTCGCCGATGCCTTCGGGGAGCAGGGTTTCCATCGGTGTTTCATCGGCCTCAGCGAGGTTGGCGAGCGCGAGGACGACGTCGTTCGGGTCGAGTTGGTCGGTCAGGACGATGTCGCGGATCATCTGGTTGGCGGCGTGGGTTGCCTCGTCGCCAGCAGCGATGTGCTCGGTAATTCCGTCAACCATGCGGTCGTTGAAGCCCGTGTTGTAGGGCCCTGGGTTGACCTTGCAGACGTCGACCCCGTGAGGTGCGAGTTCGCCACGCAGGCTCTTCGTGAACGCTTCGACCGCGTGCTTGGTCATGCAATACGGCGACGTGAGCGGCGATGCAAGCATGCCTGCAATCGACGACACGTTGATGATGCGGCCCGAGCCCCGCTCGATCATCCCAGGAGCGATCGCCTGGCACATCTCGACCATGCCGAACACGTTGACATCGAAGATGGCGCGAACCTTGGCCATCGGCACAGTGATCATCGGGGCCATCACACCCATGCCGGCGTTGTTGATGAGCACGTCGACGCCGAGGTCGGCCGTTGCAGCAATGTCGTCGGACGAGGTGACGTCGAGCTTCATCGTCGTGAGTTCGGGATGTTCGGCGGCGAGCGCATCAGCCTGCTCACGGGTTTCCGTTGCGGCAATCACGGCATGTCCCCGTGCGGCCAGCCCGATGGCTGCGCCCTTTCCGAAACCAGAGCCTGCGCCGGTGATCAAAATCGTTCGCTGTGTCATTCGGAAAGACTTGCATGTTTCGGCTTGCAATGGTGACCCCCGGCACCGGTGCCGAACGACACCGGAACTGGCCTCCGGTATCGGCGTTGGGCTGCCGATACTTATTGAGTGAGTAACGAGCAGCACCCCACGATCGGCCAGCGGCTACGTCGCCGCGCCTGGTCGCGCGCCGGTGCCGTCGCCGCAGTGGTCTCGAAGGGCCCGCCCCGTCGTGTCCTCGCCTACTCGACTCGTCTACTTCTCTTGGTTGCGGGTTCCTTTTTGATCGCGGCGTCCGTCGCAGTGACGCTCTGGACCGATCTGGGCCCCGGCCCACTCGATGTGTTCATCGGCGCGATCCAGGCGCGGACCGGCCTTCCGCTGACCGTTGCCGTGTGGGTAACCGTGGGTTCGCTCATCCTCGGTGCATGGGCGCTGGGTCGGCGGCCGGGCTTCGGCACGCTGCTCTCGCCCTTCCTGATCGGGCCGGCGCTGCAGTCGGTCCTCGCCGCCCTCGAGATGTTCGAGGCACCGACGTCGCTGATCGTGCGGATCATTTTTCAACTCGTTGCCATTGGTGGCATCGGCATTGGGGCCGGGGCACTGATCGTGTCGGGCTTAGGCGCTGGGTCGGGTGAGCTGTTGGCCAGCGCTGCATCTGACCGTGTCGGACATCCGGAGTCGCTCGTTCGCCCGATGTTCGAGGCGACCTGGATTATTGCCGGGGTTGCTCTCGGCGGCCCAGCGGGCCTCGGCACCGTGCTGGTCGCTGTGTTCGTCGGGCCATCAGTCGCCAAGGGTTACGGACTCGTCGACCGCTTTGTCGCTCGGTCCGTTCAAACGCTGGCGAACACTCACGAGGCGATCATCGCCCGTGAGCTGCAGCACGCCTGATCAGCCAAGAGCGATCAGCCCCGTACTGCTCGGGACGAATCCGCAGGCACGGTGACGTATTTAGATGTGTCGCCGATGTCGTCCGTGCTGTGCGGACACACGATGAAATACGCCCAGTCGCGCGGGCCAAGCTGCGCGGTGAGTGTCCCGAGTTTGGTGGCGGTCTGTGCGCGCCAGTCATAGACGGTCCGTTCACCCCTGGCGCCGATCTCGGCGAGTGAGAGCTCATCGTCAAGCGTGCCGCCTTCGACGGCGGCTGTGTTGATCGCAACGACGTAGGTCCAGGTCTGGTCGTTGACGGTCGTTGAGGCGGTGGCCCAAGCGAGCCGGTCGCCACGGGCGGGGGCGCCGAGGAGACAATCGTCGATCAAACCAATCGGCCTGTCGACGTGACGAATCGTTCCGTCGTCGTTGCAAGTCCGCATGACAATCTCCCGGTCCGTTCGACCAATGCGATCGCCGATGCCAATGGGGCCGCCCGAGAGTGCCGACAGCAGGGCCTCCAGTTCGGCGTGCACGTCGCCGCTGATCGAGTCGTCGGGGTCAGGCTCTGGGTTCGAGAAGAAACAGTCCTTGAACGGTTGCAACCCGAGCGGAGCAACAAGCCGATTGACCGTCAGGAACCATGTCCACAGGACAGCTGGATCGTCGGCGAAGCGATAGTCGTCGCTGGTTCGTACGGCGATCACCCGGTCAAGTTCGGCTGCCGCGATGAGGTCAGCCGGAGTCGCCATGCACCAGATCAGGTCCACTCCGGATGTGCGCGCGTGGCTGTTCATCGCCCGTTGCCAATCGACGGCCCGGCCGGGTACACGTCGCATCTCGCGGACGCCGAACCAGACCATCAACATCCAGTCTTGCTCGATGCAACTGGCACCCCATTGCTTCGCATCGGTGAACCATCGCTCAAAGAATGCTGGGTCGCTCGGATGAGCGGCGTGCTCGTCGACCCACCATGTCTCATCGACGTATGGCGACAGTGGAGAGATGTGCCGGGCATGCAAGGTGAACGGCATCTCGGTGCGCTGTTGGAGGTCGATGATCGGATCGCCAAGGACTTCGGCGTATGCATCAGCTCGCGGAAGCCACTCCATCATCCCGCTGGGTGGAACGACATCTGGGTACCCGATGGCGGTAATCGCGCGCGGCTGCTCGTGACGATAAAACCATGAGTCGAGCTCGAGTGCGCCGATCGGTATCTCCTGATTTCGCAGTCGATCCACGACATCAGAGACCGACTCCGCAATCGTCTGGCCGGGCTCGGTGCGATACCAGTAGGCGGCACCGTTGTCGGTCCAGTACGACAGCTTCGAGGTGATTGCATTGTCGAATCGAGGCGGCCGCCCGACCGGAGTGACACCACGCAGTTCGGCACCCCACGCCTCGAACAGTGCAGTAGCGGTTGGTCCTGTGTAGATGCCGAGTGTTGTGGCGAAGCCTGCGGGTATCTCGTCGAGGTCGCCGTGCCATCCCCATCGAACCGTTGTGCCCTCGACCGTGATGATCTGTTCGTGATGGTTTGCCAACGGGGCGAGCAGCGTCCACGCCCCGCCATCGCGGATCAGGAGCGGCAGCACACATGCCGGCGACTTCAGGTTGTGCGCCGGCGCGAAATCGAATGGTTTCTCGGCTCGAGCCCAGACTGGCATGGCGAACTGGGTGAAGGCATACCCCAGCATCTCGACGTCGTCCGACAGCCCGAGTTCCAGGTCGATAGCGACAGCTGACCGAGCAAACCGTTGAGTTGCGATGCCAGCGAGGTCAGCAGTGGCCGTGAGCGTTGCCCTCTGGCTGGACCGCTCCAACGAAATACCAGCAGGGAGCATGCAGAAAACGTAGCGGAGTCGCGAAAGAGCGGTCGGAGTTGTGGAGGAGTCAGGAGCGGAAATCGAGGCCAGTGAACTCGCCCGACGAACGCCAATCGGCGATGTACTCGAAGTAGGCGGTCGGGCCTTCTGGGAAGCCGAGCCCGTTGACCACGCTGCTCGGACCAGCGTCTTGACCTTCGTTGTTGTAATAACCCGGTGTGCAGTCAGGATTGCCGGCGAATCGCCGCCCGCCGCTGATCAGCCGTTCCATCCAAGCTGCTTCCGCTTCGGGAGTCACTTCCACCTGCTCGGCACCGACGTCAAGGGCGTGTTGCACGATCGCGGCAATCGTGTTGCCGCGCTCGATGAGGTTGTGGGGGATGTTCGAAATCAGGTTGGCGCCGTGCGTCGGCTGCACCATGAACAGGTTGGGGAAACCCTGCATGTGGATGCCGTGGAGCGACGACATGCCGTCGGCCCAGTACTCGCTGAGCGTGAGGCCGTCCCGGCCGACAGTCTCGAAGCCTGAACGGCGGGCGTACTCGGTGCCGACTTCGAAACCCGACGCATAGATCAAACAGTCGAGTTCGTAATGCTCGCCGTTGACCCAGAGGCCGGTCTCGTCGATGCGTTCGACGCCCTTGCCGTCGGTATCGATCAGGTGGGTACCTGGCTCGTTGTACGCAAGGAGGTACTCGTCGTGGAAGCAGGGCCGCTTGCACAATTGGCGATACCAGGGCTTTAACTTCTCGGCGGTGATTTCGTCGTTGACGACCTGGTCGACGCGGGCGCGAACTTCGGTCATCTTTTCGTCGTCGCTGTCGTGGTAAGCCCGCTCCATCGCCGCTGGTGTGAACTCCGGAGGATCAGCGGAGAACAGCTTGTCGCGGATGCGTTTGCTGATGTCGGTCCACCCGTCTTTGACCAAGTCTTCGTCGACGAAGCCGCCTGTCTGCAGAGTGGTGAAGTTGACCAGCCACCGCTGCTGCCAGCCGGGCTCGAGGGTGTCGAACCAGGCGGGGTCGATCGAGTGGTTGTTGCGGACGTCGATCGACGACGGAGTTCGCTGGAAGACGAACAGTTCCTTCGCGGCGCGGGCGAGGTGCGGGATGCACTGCACCGACGTGGCGCCCGTCCCGATGATGCCGACGCGCTTGTCGGCAAGACCATCGAGCGGAGCGCCCGCGGGGTTGCCGCCCGTGTACTCATAATCCCAGCGGCTCGTGTGGAAGGTGTGCCCACCAAACGTGTTGATCCCGGGGATTCCGGGGAGCTTCGGACGGTGCAGCGGGCCGGTGCCCATGGCAATGAACTTGGCGCGCATCTCGTCGCCCCGGTTCGTCTTGATGATCCATTGGCTGGCCGTTTCATCCCAAACAACCGAGGTGACCTCGGTAGAAAAGACCGCCTTCTCGTACAGGTCAAAGTGCTCGCCGATCCGACGGCAGTGGTCGAGTATCTCGGGGCCCTTGCAGTATTTTTCGCTCGGCATATGGCCGGTCTCTTCGAGGAGCGGCATGTAGACGAACGATGCGGTGTCGCACTGGGCACCGGGGTACCGATTCCAATACCAGGTGCCGCCGAAGTCGCCGCCCTTTTCGATGATGCGGATGTCGTCGATGCCGGCCTGGCGCATCTTGGCGCCGGCGAGGAGTCCGGCGAAACCGCCCCCGATGAAGGCGAAGGTGACCTCGTCGTGCAGCGGTTCCCGCTCGACGGGTTTGACGTACGGATCTTCGAGGTACCTGGCGAACTGGCCCGTCAACTCGACGTACTGTTCGTTGCCGTCACTCCGCAGCCGCTTGTCGCGCTCTTCGATGTACTTGGAGCGCAACGCATCTTTGTCAATCACTAGATCTGCCGACATAGTTGCAGAGTACAAGTGTTTGATGGATCAGGCTCAGCCGGCCCTGGTTGTCGCCATCGCCTTGACTGCCAGCAAGTACAATCCGCGCCGTCATGGACACTGTGCAGCGAGATCCCGCCATCGAGTCGCTCAGCGTCTTCGACATGCTCAAGATTGGTGTCGGCCCGTCGAGCTCGCACACCCTCGGCCCGTGGCGCGCGGTCCAGCGGTGGCTCGGCGAACTCGCTGAGGAATTGGCTGATGAGTCGCTTGGGTTGCGCGATGTCGAGCACATCCGCGTCCACCTCTACGGGTCGTTGGCCCTCACTGGCAAAGGTCACGCCACCGACCAGGCGATTGCGCTCGCGCTGCTGGGCCACGAGCCGGAAACGGTCGACGTGAAGGCGATCGCCGAGCACGTCCACGGTCTGGCCCGAGCGGGAACGGTCGAGCTGGTTCCTGGCCACACCGCGCGATTCGAGATGGCGAACGACATCGTCTTCCACATCGACGCCCGGTTGCCGGGCCACGCGAACGGCATGACCTGCGAAGCCACCATCGCTGGCGAAGCGCGGTCGGCGTCGTACTACTCAGTCGGTGGCGGGTTCGTGGTCGGAGCTGACGAGATCCCGGGCGCCAAGAACTTCGTTGCACTCCCGCATCCGGCGCAGAGTCCCGATGACCTGCTCGGCCACTGCACCACTCGCGGTTGCAGGATCGCTGATGTCGTGTGGACCAACGAACAGGAGTGGAGGTCGGTCGACGAAATCCGCACAGGGCTTCGCGACATCTGGGCAGTGATGCTCGAAGGTATCTATCGCGGCTGCCACACCGACGGCGTGTTGCCGGGTGGGCTCGACGTTCGACGTCGCGCTGCGCCGCTCACCCGACGACTGCTCGGCGGCGACGATGCGCCGACAGCAGGTGAGTGGGTCGAGATGATTCAGAGTCGCGATTTCCGCTTCGCCGAAATCTTGCAGTGGGTCAGCACGTTCGCCATGGCAGTGAACGAAGAGAACGCTGACCTCGGTCGAGTTGTGACGGCTCCGACCAACGGTGCTGCTGGCGTCATCCCGGCCGTGCTGCTCTACCACGTGTGCTTCTCAGAGCAACCGGTTACTGAGTCGGGGATCATTGATTTCCTGCTCGTCGCCGGTGAGATCGGCACACTCTTTAAGAAGGGCGCCACGATTTCCGCAGCGATGGGCGGCTGCCAGGCTGAAGTCGGGGTGTCGAGTGCAATGGCCGCGGCGGCGCTGGCTGAAGCACTCGGTGGCACGGTCGAGCAGGCCCTGATGGCAGCCGAGATCGCCATGGAACATCACCTCGGTTTGACGTGCGACCCGGTCGGCGGCCTTGTCCAGGTGCCGTGCATCGAGCGCAACACGATGGGTGCGGTCAAGGCAATCAATGCCGCTGAACTGGCGGTGGCGAGTAATCCGGCAGACGCTCGTGTGTCGCTCGCCGAAGTGATCAAGACCCTGCGCGAGACCGCTGAGGACATGTCCGATCGCTACAAAGAGACGAGCCAGGCTGGCCTTGCGGTCAACGTGTCGGTACGTGTTCCCGAGTGCTGACGAGACGGTGCTGATCAGGCCAGCGCAGCGGCGTTGCGTCGCTGGAGCCAGTGCTGTGTCTCGGTAACGACAAGCACGACGAAGAACTGAGCAACTGCAAGGCCGGCGATGGTCGCTGATGCTGCGGTGTCGTGGTGGTAGCTGACGATCAGGCCGAGCACCACTGACGACCATCCGAAGAGCACAGCAACCGCCATTGCCACCGGAATGCGCCTGACGATCAGGATTGCCGAGGCCGGGGGAGCGACGAGGAAGCCGAACACAAGCAGGGTCCCGACGACGCGGAAACTGGACACGACTGACACAGCGAGCAACGTGAGCAGCGCGGCGTGCGCCAAGCCCGGCCGAAGCCCGAGTGTCTCTGCCTTGTCGCGGTTGACTGCGAGCGCAAGAAACGAACGGTGTCCCACGACGAGCCCGACCGCCGTGATGGCGAGGGCGACGATGCCGAGGCGGATCTCGTCGCTTCGAACACCGAGCACGTCGCCGAAGAGGAAGCCGGTGAGGTCGCCGGAGAAGGTCGCCTCACGGCTGAGAATCACCACGCCGAGTGCGAGCATCCCGACAAAGAGCAAGCCGATGCCAGTGTCGTCGGAGAGCCGGGTGGTGCGGTTGACCAGGTTGACGCCGCCGACCATCACGAGTGCGCTGACGAGCGCGCCGAGCGTCAGGTCAAAACCCCAGATCGCGGCGAGCGCGATGCCGGGAAGTACGCCGTGTGCAAGCGCATCGCCGAAGAACGCAAGGCCGCGCACCACGACCCACGTGCCGACGAGGGCCGTGGTCGTGGCAGCGAGGAGCCCGCCAATGAGTGCGCGTTGCGAGATCTGTGACTGGAACGCATCGAGAACAACGTCAGAGATTGCCGCAATCATCAACTGAGTGCGTCAGCGATCAGTTGGGCGTTTGTCGACATCATGCCAATGTACGTGTCGGCGCCAGTGCCCGGTTCACCGAGGCTTTCGGTGAACAATTCGACGACCGGTACGTCGCGCCCGAGTTCGTCGGAAATCGCCTGCGCCAGTGCATCTGATTCCGTTGTCTCTGAAAAAATCGCACCAACGTCGTTGGTGCGAATCGCCTCGAGGACTCCGTCGAGGTCGGCGGCTGACGCGCCTGCGCTCGTGCTCACCGATGGGATGATCGTGTCGACGATGGTAAATCCGTAACGATCAGCAAAGCGGCTGAGCGCGTCATGGCTTGTCACCAAGTTGCGCTCGAGGTCGGGGAGCGCGGCAAACGCAGCGGTGATTGTCGCATCGAGTTCGACGAGTTCGGCGACGTAGGCGGTGGTGCTCGTGCTCACGCCGGCGATCGGGATCCCGGTGGTGCTGGCGACAGCTTCGGGGAACTTGGCGAATACCTCTGACATCAGTACCGGGTCGAGCCAGACATGCGGGTCGACGCCCTCGGTCGGCTCGAGCGCTCCGCCGAGGACGAAGACGACGGCACCGGCTTCCACGGCGTTGGCAATCAGGTCGGTCATGCCTTCTTCGTAGCCAAGGCCGTTGACGACGAGCAGGTCTGCGTTTTCCATTGTCTCGGCCTGCTTGGCTGACGGAGCGAACTCGTGTGCATCTGCGCCAACAGGCGTGATGACGTCGACGGTCAATTCGGAGCCGACGAGGTCGCCGAGCGCAGCGGTGACCATGTCGCCGGCGATGCTCGTGGTGACGACGACCGAGGGGAGTTCCGCCTGTTCGGGGGCGCTTTCAGAGCCGCACGCGCTGAACGCCGTAGCGAGAGCCAAAATGGGAATGATAATCTTTCTCATAACGCTATGATATGGGAATGATTCTTAATACACCACCTTCGAACACGCCAGATTCTGGCGCTGGTCGAGTGAGTGGTCCTGCGCCGGTGATCACTGTCGACAACATCCGAGTGAGCCGCGGTGGCCGGGAAGTGCTGCGTGTTGACCACCTGGAGATCCCCTGCGGTGTCACGGCGTTGGTCGGGCCCAACGGCTCCGGCAAGTCGACGTTGCTCCACGCGATCGCCCACGTCTTGCCGTTCACGGGTGACATCGATGCAGGCGGCGACGTCGCGTATGTTTTGCAGACACAACATGCCTCCGAGCACCTGCTGGTGACAGCTCGCGAGGTCGTTGCGCTGGGTCGTGCAGCGCAGCGCGGCCCGTTCGGCAGGCTTCGTGCTGAAGATCGAGCAGCGATCGATCGGGCCATGGAACGGCTCGATATCGCCGATCTGGCCAAGCGTCACCTCGCCGAGATGTCTGGTGGTCAACGGCAGCGGGTGTTCGTTGCGCAGGGGCTTGCCCAAGAAGCGGACATCCTGTTGCTCGACGAGCCGGTCGCAGGCTTGGACATCGTGTCGATCGGTCAGATTCGCCAGATCATCGAGGAAGAGCGCGCCGCCGGCCGGGCGGTTGTTGTGGCAACACATGACCTCGACGAAGCAGCCCGCGCCGATCACGTGGTGCTGGTCAAAGGGCGAGTTGTCTCGTCAGGTCCACCAGCCGAGGCGCTGACGCCCGAACACCTGGTTGCGGCTTACGGTGGACGGGTACTCCAGCTCGGCGACGAAGTCGTGGCTATCGACGACGGCGTCCACCACGAAGACCACGAACATCACCACCACGACCACTAACGGTCACACTGTGCCAGGCACAGTGTGACCGGCTCAGCGACAGTTGCTGCAGAGGCCGTACAGGTCGACGGTGTGATGTGTCGTGACGAAGCCTTCGGCCTCGGCGAGTGTGTCGAATGCTTTGTCGAGCGTGCGTTCCAGCTCGGCCTCAAGGACGACGTCACGGACGAGCCCACATGATTCGCAAATCAAGTGGTGATGGTGTTCCGTGAGTGATTCCGCGAGCTCGAAGTGAGCGTGTTCGCCGCCGTGAACGAGCCGTCGGACGACGCCAGCCTCTTCGAGCAAGCTCAGGTTCCGGTAGGCGGAGCTTTGGGCCAGATCGGGCGAGGAGTCGAGCAGTTCGGGGAGCGTGACCGGCCCATCAGCAGCCTTGAGCCCTTCGACGATCGCCCGCCGGCCAGCGGTGTAGCGCAGATCGTGTTCGGCCAGCCGATCGTTGACCGCTCGTTCAAGTTCGCTCGTCGCCACCATGCAGTGAGAATGATACCCAATATCTGAGAATGGGCTCTGTCCGCCGTCCCAGCCTCTGGACACGAAGAACTAGAGTTCGCAAGATGGATGCAGGTGTCAGCGGGCTGCGGGTGATTGTGACGGCAGGAGCTGCCGGCATTGGACGTGCGATTGCCGAGGAGTTTGCCGATGACGGCGCATCGGTGTTCGTCTGCGACATCTCTTCCGATGCGGTGGCAGCGATGCGCGCTGAGCAGCCGGGTATCGGTGCAGCGGTTGCTGACGTCTCCGACGAGGCTGCGGTGGACGCCTTCATCGACGAGGCAGTCGAGGTGCTGGGTGGTGTTGATGTACTGGTCAACAACGCCGGAATCGCTGGGCCGGGTGGGCGCCTTGAAGACCTCGATCTCGATGCCTGGCGTCAGACGCTCGATGTCAACGTCACCGGCATGTTCCTCACCAGTCGGCGTGTGATCCCGCACCTCATTGAGCAGCGCAGCGGTTCGATCGTCAACTTGTCGTCGACAGCGGGGTTGTTCGGGTTTCCGTATCGAGCGCCTTACGCAGCATCGAAGTGGGCGGTCATTGGCTTGACGAAGACGATGGCGATGGAACTCGGCGAGTTCGGCATTCGTGTCAACGCTATTTGCCCAGGTTCAGTGAACAACGAACGCATGGATCGTGTCGTCGATCTCGAAGCAGCGGCGAGCGGTCGATCGGCTGCTGACATCCGGGCCGGGTTCACCAAGGCCGTGTCGCTGCAAACGTTTGTCGATCCACAAGACATCGCGGCGATGGTCCGGTTCGTCTGCTCGCCGGCCGGCGCGCGCATCAGCGGTCAGGCGCTGACCGTGGATGGCCACACCGAGTCGGCGCGTACCTGAGAACCCGTCCGCCAGCGGCAGTACGGCGGCACGTAGTGTCTGTGTCATGGCGCGCCAGATCCTCGTCCTCAACGGACCGAACTTAAACCTGCTCGGCACGCGCGAGCCTGACGTGTATGGCGCCGACACGCTCGACGACATCCTTGCTGAGCTGCGTGCTGGTGTTGCCGGTCGCGATGTCGAACTCCGCGACGCGCAGTGGAACAGCGAAGGCGACCTGATCGACGCGCTGCACGATGCACGCACCTGGGCCGACGGCGTCGTGTTCAACCCAGGGGCCTACACCCATACGAGCATTGCACTGCGGGACGCCATTTCGGCTTGCGAACTGCCGGTAGTCGAGACGCACCTGTCGAATGTGCACGCCCGCGAAGAGTTTCGCCACACCTCGATGCTCAGCGCTGTGTGTCTCGGTGTCGTTGGAGGTTTCGGCAAGTACAGCTACGTCATCGCGCTTGATGGCCTGCTCGCCCACCTCGACACCCTCTGACGGGTCAGCGGCCAGTCGAACCGTGCGCCGCGACGGTGAACGGATCAGGCATGATAGTCCCATGTTTCGCCACGTTGTGATGTTTGCCTGGGCCGATGGCATCGATGATGCCCATGTCGCGGCGACGACTGCTGCTTTCGACGCGCTGCCCGGCAAGGTCGACGTCATCGAGTCGTATGTCTACGGCCCGAACGTCGGCACCGCTGACGGCAACAGCGACTATGTCGTTGTGGCCGACTTCGCATCCGCTGACAACTTCGCCGCCTACCGCGACCACCCCGACCACGTTGCCCTCGTGCAAGAGTTCATCGCCGGCAAGGTGAGCTTGCGCAACGCAATCCAATACGAAATCTGACGCGCCCGACCAGTCGGCTCAACCGTTGTCTGACTCGCCGGCTGATTGGTCGACGGGCCGGGCCTGGCAACCTGGCCGGTATGCCAGCGATCCACACGCTTCATCTCGACCGACCGATTCTCGAACTTGACGTCGCCTACGTCGAAGGTCGCGCCCATCTCGTCGGGTACTCCGATGCGGAGTTGGTCGGCCAAGTTGCGTCGGTGATCGGCATCGGCCACCACTGGGATGCCGAGCGGTTCGCGAGGTTCCCCAACCTCCGCGTGATTTCGCGCATGGGTATTGGTTACGACAACGTCGACCTCGATGCCGCTCGAGCAGCCGGGGTCGTCGTGTGCAACGGGCCTGACTCGCCGACAGTGTCGACGGCCGAGCACGCAATGATGTTGTTGCTCGCCGTCACCAAGGAGCTGCCGATCCAGCAGCTGCGATCTTCGCAAGGGTTGGGCGGCCCACCGGTGGCGACGTCACTCGAACTCGACGGGTCGACGCTCGGCCTCGTTGGTCTCGGCCGGATCGGGGTGCGGGTGGCCCGCGCAGCACTCGGCCTCGGTATGCGTGTGATTGCAAACGACCCAGGCCTGGAGCAGAGTCCGGTCCACGACGTCGAACTCGTCGGGCTCGACGAACTGTTTGCGACATCCCATGTGATCTCGCTGCATGCCCCGTCACTCCCGGCAACCCGGCACATGATCAATGCCGAATCGATCGCGTCGATGCGCCGCGGCGTCTATTTGGTCAATTGCGCACGCGGCCCGCTCATCGACCAGGACGCGCTTGTGGCTGCCATCGACAGCGCACATGTTGCCGGTGCTGCGCTCGACGTCACTGAGCCCGAGCCGTTGCCGATCGGGCACCCGCTACTCACGCGTCCGAACGTGATCATCACACCGCATATTGCGTCCTCGACTGCGGTTGGCAGGCGGCGGCTGTTCGAGCACGCGATCGACAATGCCCTCGCGGTGCTCGATGGCCGCCCCGCCAGCGTCGTGACCTGAGCGCCGGGAGGCGCGAGACTCTTACCATGGAGACACTCCGACAGATCTGGAACGATGGTGGAACGACGCTCGGAGGCTGGGTGTCGGTGCCGAGCAGTGTGACGGCCGAGGCCGTAGCGCGAGCAGGCTTCGACTACGTCTGCATCGACACACAGCACGGTGCTGTCGAGTATTCCGACTGCGTCTCGATGATTCAGGCAGTCTTGCTGGGCGGCGGGCGGCCGATCGTGCGAGTGCCGTGGAACGAGCCGGGGATCATCGGCAAGATGCTCGATGCCGGCGCGCAGGGCGTCATCATCCCAATGATCAACACCGTTGCCGAAGCCGAAGCGGCTGTTCGTGCGTGCAGGTACGCGCCCGAAGGCGCCCGCAGTAGCGGCCCGACTCTCGTGGGTCCGCGAACCGATCGGCCGTACTTCGAGTGGGCCAAAGACAACGTTGCGTGTATCCCGATGATCGAGACGATCGAAGCGGTTGGCAACCTCGACGACATCCTTGCGGTGTCCGGTATTGACGCGGTCTACGTCGGTCCGTCTGACCTCTCGATCACACTCGGCCTCGGCCCGGGAAACCACGACGAGGCCCCTGAGTTCCTCGAAGCGCTCGACACGATCGCTGCAGGCTGCAACGCACGCGGGATCGTCGCCGGCATTCATGCAACCGGTGCGCTGACTCCCGATCGGCTTGAGCGCGGCTACCGGATGGTCACCGTCACCGGTGATCTTCAGGC
>NZ_JBDNIJ010000365.1:0-1593 GCF_041688325.1 Ilumatobacter sp. | reverse complement strand
GACCGACGCAGCGCGCGTCGCACTCGGGTGGAGTCCACAGGTCCAACTTCCTGAGGGCCTGCGACGTCAGGCTGCCATGATCCGATCCCGGCTCGATGTCGAGTAGTCGCGAGGGGTCAGCTTCGGAAGCCCTCCAAGTCCACGTCTTCGGTGTTGAAGGCGACAAGTTCACCGGTGCCGGGCAGGTTCAACGGGCGTTGGATGAACACCTCGCCCGGGTACTCCCGGACGATTGGGACCTCACGATCGAGAATGGCCCGCTCGGCGTCCGCGATCGTCTCCTGACTCGAGTCTCAGCGGATGCCACTGTCTGGATATGTACGCCGTTGCCCCTGAGGCAACCGTCCAAGCGACACGCACACTTCGTCTTCGATCTACGGTGGCGTCGGACCCGAAGTGGCTTGGCTCGCGTGTACCGAAGGCTCGACCTGTATCGAATCGCTCATCGATCAGATCTGATCTTTGCCATCAGCGAGCATATGGCCGAAGAGATTCGCAAGGCCTCCGACGGCAGCGTCAGGGTCGTCGTCGTGCCGATGGGTCCGGGGCAGGTAGAGGGCCGCCCGCTGCGAGAACCCGAAGACAACAACACACTGTTGTTGATAGGGCGCGCCCGGCACAAGCGCAACGAACACGTCGCCAGGCTCCTCGCAGCCTCCGATCTTGTTCGATCGGACTACCGCATCATCGCGGTCAGCGTCTCGGACGAGACTCGGCAGGTGCTTCGGTCAAGTCCGGTCGACGTCGAGTTCCTGGACGATCCCGGAGTTGATGAATTTGCGCAGCTTCTCGAGCGATCGAGTACCTACATCGGCCTCAGCGTCGACGAGGGGTTCGGGCTGCCGTTCGCTGAGGCTGCTTACTGCGGCTGCGACGTGATCGCCGTAGATCTCCCTGTTGCTCGGGAAACCTTGGGACCAGCTGGCAACTTCGTCCCTACCGGAGCCCTGACCGTGGCCCAGCTGGAAGCCGCGCTTCAACGCTGGGACTACGACCGAGTCGTACAGTTGCATAATCGGGCACGGCAGCGATCGTGGGCACACTTCGCCGCGACGATCGCCGAATGGGTCGTTATAGACCCGAATGATGATCGGTAGTACCAAGAAGGCGAAGGGCGAACTCTTTGAGGCTGGTCCCGCTGAACGAGGGCACCGATACAGCTCCTCACCATCACCCTGAGAAAGCCCATCGACTCCGACGGATCTCATCACAAACAGATTCCGAAAACCGACAACAAGGCGACTGAGACCTCTGGTCGAACCGGAGGACCAATTGGCGGCACAGTCGCCGAACCAGGTCAGCGACCGAACCAGATCACAAAAACGGCGCTACCGGCAAGCGCGACCGTCGCAGCTGTTGCCCACAACGTAGAGGCCGTGCCGGCCACGGCGCCAACAACGGTCATCGGGACCAGGCCAAGTACGAGCGCCGTCACGAAGAGGACCTCGGGCACCAGCTCGCTGATTGTCCGCTGGTAGCTCGTCACCACTAGCGTCGACACCACGCCTGCCCCGGCGAGGGCGGCGAACGCACCCGCCGACCCAGCGCCTGCAGGCATCGACGTTCCAAGCCACAGATCGACGGCCACCGGCG
>NZ_JBDNIJ010000364.1:0-2845 GCF_041688325.1 Ilumatobacter sp. | reverse complement strand
TCGGTCGAGACGGTTTGACGAAGCGTGAGATCGGTATCGCCGGCAGGGATCGAAGATCGGGCAGCGACGGCTGAGTCGAGTTCGACAAGCGGAGCAGCAATGTCGATGCGAAACTCGCGACAGAGGTCACGGTGCAACTGCGTCTGCAAAAGCCAGCCCGCCTTGGGCGTGTGCTTGGCGCGCTGCATCAGGTTGCCGGTTGCCGCCACCAGCTCGCTGCCGGCAATCGGGGTGACGAGCGGTTCGTCGAGCACGCCTCCGACACGAACGCTGCGTGACACTGCGAACACAACGAACGACGATGCCACCAAAACGAGCGCCATCCAAGCCCAGTCGGGGACAAGATCGATCAGCGTGTCTTCGCCCTCCCCAATTTCCCTCACTTCGGACACCGGTGCTGTTGCGCCGGTTCCCAGCACGATGCTGACCGACGAACCTGGCGCCGGTGTCAAGAGCGCTACGGCCAATCCTGCGTTGTCGGCCCGTCGCAGATACTGATTCACGAAGACCTCGTTGTCGCCGAGGCCAACGACAAATCCGTCCCCAATCGAATTGACGATGACGAACGAGTTGCCGCTGCGTGCAAAACACTTCGGTTCGGTCGGCCCAACCGGAAAGAGCAGACCCTGAGGCACGTAGAGGCCCCGCAACGACTCGAGTGCTGCGACGTTGCACTCGCCAGAGCGCAGGTTGGTCTCACGGTCGACATCGAGCCGATCGGTCGGGAGAGGTGGGCCGGAGATCTCGATGCTGCCACCTTCAACGGCTGGCCCGCCGTGCAAAGTGCTCGACGGGTCAGCAACGATCGCCACGCCGCTCGCCTCGATGAAGTCGATCACCGCCGATCGTTGTTCGTCATCGAGTTGATCTGCCAAGACCAAGAGACGAGTGTCGCTGCCGGGTGCCGGCACGATGCGACCAATCGTCACGTCAGCACCGCTGCGCTCCAACAGTTCCACCAATGCCGTTGCACCGTCGGGCGCACTCGATCGAGGGTCAAACGGGTCAGGTGCCGGTCGGGCACGCACGATCAGGAGCAATGCCAGAGCGGTACCCACCACGACGAGTGCTGCGAGCGCACCCTTGCCAACGCCAATCGATTCGGTCGATGCTGCAGCCCGGCTCATGAAACTCGCCGTTCGCGTCGTCGGCCCGGGCCAACAAGAACGGTGTCGAGCACGACACGCGACACCGCGACGAACCGCGTGTCGGCGTCGGCAGTGACCACGTGGTCGTCGAACCATGCTGCGTCGAAGATGTCGGCCGCATCGTCGAAGTTCTGGCTGACCGCCGGAGCGAGCGACGCAAGTTGTGCACGCTCTTCGCCCGATGTCCGCCCAGGGATCTCGTCGATGGCACCAGCGCGGGCGAGGTCGCCAACGAGTGCCCGGTACTCACAACGCACCGAGTCACGGAAACGTCCAGCGGTGCGATGCTCCTGAGCGGCGCGGCGCCACCTGTCAGGTGGTTGTTGCTCGTCGATGATCCGTTCGCCAACGGCCTCGTCCAGATCTTCGTCGAGGTCGATGAGGTCGATGAGGTCATCGTCGTCGTCGATATCGCGTTCCTTGATGGCCTTGGCCACCATCCAGACAACGACGGCAACCAACGCTGCGACGAGCAGCACCACCAGCAACGTCCCGAAGGGGCCAAACCCTGCGCCGCCCCCACTCAGGTCAGGCAGATCGAAGTCAGCCGGGTTCGGCTCGGGCGGCGAGCAACGAACTTCGGCTGCGGTGAGGCGGCAGGCAACGTCGCGGGCAAGGTCACGGGTGGCATCAGGATCGACGTCGGCCGGCCCGAACGGACCACCGTCGGCGCCCCAAATCAACATGCCGGCGACTCTCCCCAGCAAGATCATGCCGGATCCCGCTGCCCGAAAGCTGCGTCGGCGTCGAGCGCTATGTCCATACCCTCGGCATCGAGTCTGACTGCGAGATACATCTCAGCGGTCGATAACGCGACGAGCGGTACGACGACAATCACCCCAAGTTGGCCGGTGATGCCCTGCGCCAACCAGGTGTAGCTGCCGAACGTGATGAACCCGCCCGACTCGGCGAGTACAGGAAGGAACGTGATGCCAGCAAAGAGTAATGATCCAAGCAGGGCCGACGCGAGGACAAAGCCGAACGTTGCCCACGAACGTGTCCGAGCGAGTCGCCATGAGCGTTTCAACGCGCGCAGCGGGCCCGCGCGCTCTGCGACCATGACCGGTATTGCGTACAACGTCGCTGCCGAAAGGAGCGCCCCGATGGGGAGCACGACGACGAGTCGACCAACGACATCATCGGATCGACTCGCCAAAGCCCACGTGGCGAAGAAGGGCACCCAGCAGTGACCAATCGCCCAGGCAACGAGTACCGCTGGCACCCGACGCACGGTCGACCGGAATGCTGGCCACAGCCCGACAGGTGCTCCAAACCGTTCGCTGATCAACACCGCCGAGGCAAAGCAGCCGACGGCTGCGGCCGCGAAGCTGGCGCAAACGACCGCAAGTATGGCTGCCACGTCGTCGATCCCGGTACCGACATCATCGCCACCGAATGCGGTCAGCGTGGTCGAGCCGCCACGATCGAATGCCACCGTGGTCGCCCACAGGTTGAGCGCAACCACCGGGAGTAAGAGCAGCGACGAGCCGACGAGCAAATCTCGCCCTCGACGTTGCAACATCTTCCCGCCGTCGTCGAGCGCGGAAAGCACGTGATTGCGGCTTCGGCGGAGTTGGATCGGCCGACGTGCCACCGTGACTGCCTGGGCCGTGACCGGCCTCGGGGTGGCCGCCGGCGCGTCAACTTCTGCCCAGGCAGTCGGCCGCGACACTGGCGTTGTCGTCGGATCGCCATGG
>NZ_JBDNIJ010000363.1:0-3729 GCF_041688325.1 Ilumatobacter sp. | reverse complement strand
GGGACCTATCGGCCGCGGATGGCGATCAGTGGGTCGGCAGCGGACACGGTCACCGTTGCAGTCGACCGGGCGATCTCGTCGCTGATCGGGCCGACCGATCCTCGAAACGACTGGTCCGAGTCCGGCTCGATCTCGAGGTACTCCGTCGGGAGCCCGGTCTTGTCGAGCAGCGCGATGAACGGCTCGGGGTCGAGCTCTTCGACGTTGACCATCCTCCCCGCGTCCCAGGTCCCGTCGGCGATCAGCATGGCGGCCGCGATCGGCGGGACGCCTGCGGTGTAGCTGATGCCTTGCGATTCCACCTCCGCGTAGGCGGCGGCGTGATCGCTCACCTGGTAGATGAACATCTCGCGCGGCTGGCCGTCCTTCGTGCCCTTGACGACGTCGCCGATGCACGTGTTGCCCGTGTAGCCCGCGGCGAGGCTCTGGGGGTCGGGGAGCACGGCCTTGACGACTTGCAGCGGGATGACCTCGCCGCCACCGGCCAGTTGGACCGGTTCGTGCGAGAGTAGACCGAGCGTGCGCAGCACGGTGAACACGTTGATGTAGTGGTCACCGAACCCCATCCAGAAGCGGATGCTGTTGGCGTCGATGTTTTTTGACAGCGAGTGCAACTCGTCGTGGCCGTTGAGGTAGATCGGCTGCTCGCCGACGACGGGAAAGTCGAATGTGCGCTTGACGGCGTGGGTCGGGAACTCCTGCCACTCGCGGTCGATCCAGGTCCACACTTTCACGAACTCGCGGAAGTTGATCTCCGGGTCGAAGTTGGTGGCGAAGTAGCGCCCGTGTGACCCGGCGTTGACGTCGAGGATGTCGATCGTGTCGATCGTGTCGAAGTACGACTTCGCGGCGAGTGCTGCGTAGGCGTTGACGACCCCGGGATCGAAACCGGCGCCGAGGATCGCAGTGACGCCCCTGTCGGCGCAGGCGTCGGCCTTCTTCCACTCGTGGTTGGCGTACCACGGCGGATCCTCACAGACGGACTCGGGATCCTCGTGGATCGCCGTGTCGATGTAGGCGGCGCCGGTCTCCAGGCAGGCGTCGAGCACGGACATGTTGACGAAGGCGGTGCCCAGGTTGACCACGATCTGCGACTCGGTTTCGCGGATCAGCGCCGCGGTGGCCGCCACGTCGAGGGCGTCGAGTTGGCGGGCGTGGAGCTTGCGGGAAGCGTCCTTCAGATGGCCCTTGCGATGGACGCTGTCGATGATCGCCTCACACTTCGACAGTGTGCGCGAGGCGATGCAGATGTCGCCGAGCACGTCGTTCTGCATCGCCGCCTTGTGCGCCGCGACATGGGCGACGCCGCCGGCGCCGATGATCAGCAGGTTCGTCTTCATGGGTTTTCCTCCTCAGGACAAGCTGCGCTTGAAATCGTCGTACTCGAATTCGCGCACGATCTCGACGTCGCCATCGAGGCGACGCACGACGATCGAGGGCATGCGCAGACCGTTGAACCACGTGGTCTTGACCATCGTGTAGCCCGCTGCATCAGCGAAGCGGACCTCGTCGCCGACGCGCAGCGGTTGTTCGAGCGCGAACTCCCCGAACACGTCACCCGCAAGGCACGTGCGTCCGGCGATCGTGACCGGATGCGATCCGCCGGACGGCGCATCCACTCGCGGATGTGTGCCATAGATCAGATGATCGAGCATGTGCGCCTCGACGGAGGCGTCGACGATGGCGATGTCGACCTCGTTGTGGACCACGTCGAGCACGGTCGTGACGAGCTGCGCTGTTCCGGTGATCACTGCTTCGCCCGGCTCGAGGTAGATCTGCACGCCGAAGCGGTCAGCGAGGTCGCGCAGCATCGTGGAGAACCGGTCGACGGGGTAGTCGGGCTCCGTGAACGAGATGCCGCCGCCCAGACTGATCCAGTCCATCTCGTGCAGGACGTCGGCGTAGCGATCGGAGATGTTCCCGATGGCTGTGTTCAATGCCTCGAAGTCCTCGTTCTCGCAGTTGAAGTGGAACATCAGCCCGCTCAGGTCGGCGGCGGCGGCGCGCAACTCGTCGTCGTCGGTGACCCCGAGGCGCGAGTGTGGGCGGGCGGGATCGGCAAGGTCGAAGTGCGAGTAGCTGATACCCGGGTTGACGCGCAGGCCGAGCGGCACGGCGCCCGCACTTGCCTTGTGCATCTGCAGTTGCCGAACCGAATTGAAGATCACCTTGTCGGCGAACCCCGCCACCTCGGCGACCTCGTCGGCGCTCCACGCGACGCTGTAGGCGTGCACTTCCTTACCGAACTGCTCCCGCCCGAGACGGGCTTCGTAGAGCGAGCTGCTCGTCGTACCGTCGAGATGTTGCGCCATCACGTCGAACACGCCCCACGTCGAGAAGCACTTCAGGGCGAGAACCGCCTTCGCTCCGGATGTCGCACGAACACGGTCGACGACCTCGAGGTTGTGGACGAGGCGCTGCTCGTCGATGAGGTAGTAGGGAGTGCGAAGGGTCATGACGAGGGATGTGTTGGCAAGGTCGGCGCATCTGGCGCCGTGTAACGAAGCGCCGAGGATGGTATCACCGCGCTGAGGGCTGGACCTTCACGGGCCAAGCTGCCACAGGTGTTTCGAGGGCACTGTTGCGTTGACAGGTTGGGTGCGGGTCGTAGCGTGCTTGAGTGATTCGTCGTCGCTGTCGCCGCTCTACTTCTCCGTCGTTTGCGGGCTTCCGGTTCCCGCCCGACGTGGTTTTGCTGGCGGTCCGCTGGTATCTCCGCTACGGCTTGTCGTACCGCGATGTTGAAGAACTCCTCGCCGAACGCGGCATCGAGGTCGATCACGTCACCATCTACCGGTGGGTGCAACGGTTCACCCCGCTCGTCATCGACGCAGCGCGGCTGTGCCGTCACAGTGTCGGCGACCGCTGGTTCGTCGATGAAACCTACGTGAAGGTGGCCGGTGTGTGGCGATACGTCTACAGCGCAGTCGACCAGCACGGCCAGGTCATCGAGGTATTGGTGTCCAAGCGACGCAACGCCGCAGCGGCCACCAAGTTCTTCGAGATGATGTTGGCGGGCCGCGACCGGCCAACAGAAATCACAACTGACCTTGCAGCACCGTTACTGCGCGTGGTCGAGGACCTGCTCCCAGAAGTACTCCACGACATCACCCAATATGGGAACAATCCGATCGAGTGCGATCACGGACGGCTCAAGGCGAGACTCCGGCCAATGCGCGGTCTACGAACCGATCGGACCGCGAGTGTCGTGATCCGTGGGCACGCGTTCATCCAAAACCTGAGACGCGGCCATTATGAACTCGGAGTCGAAGCCCGCCACGAGCATCTATGCGTCGCGGCAGCATTCGACGAACTCAGCGCAGCGATCTGACCGCAAGGCAGACGCCACACCGGTGCGACGCGCCCTCCGATCGATCAACGCAACAGTGCCGGTTCGGCCCAGTTTGCTGGCACGGTAATGCGTCCACGTCTGGCGCTTGGGAAGCCGTCTGTCAGGCTGCTCGTTGGCGCCGGAAAGCGCTCGAGGCGACTCGTGTCAGGCGTCTTGTCCGCGAGTGGCTCGCATCTGAGCGTCGACGCCGGTCATGATCAGGCGGAGCCCCCTCAGAAATCGGTCGTCGGCAGTCTTTGCGGGGTGGGGGTCTTCGAGATCGGCCTGAATCGCTCCGATCGTGGCTGCTTGGTGGTGCTGTTGTTCGTCGGTCGCGTACCCGAAGACGAAGTACACGAGCACGGATGCAGCGATGGCTGCGTCGTCGCGCCCGAGGC
>NZ_JBDNIJ010000006.1:0-14727 GCF_041688325.1 Ilumatobacter sp. | reverse complement strand
GTCCGCAACACTGGTGGAGTGTCTGAAGATCCCACACACCTGTTGGCCGAAGGCTTCGACCATGCGGCGACGTCGCTGTCGTTGGCCGACGTCCACGGTCGGATCATTCAGGCGAACCAGGAGTTCTGGAAGTTGTTCGGCTACGAGCCCGGAACGGCATTGGACGTCGGGATGATCTCTCGTCCTGCAGACCAAGATTGGACGCTCTCGTACCTGACTCGGCTGATCACCGGTGATATCAATGAATTTCGCACAGTCAAACATTTTGTACGCAAGGACGGAACCGAGTTCGACGCTCACCTTGCGGTCCGCGCCATCCGCCCTGAGGGCATGTGTACGGGACTCATTGCCAGTGTCGAGCCTGTCGACGTCCGACCGATTGTCGACAACATCCGAGTTCGCAAGCTCCTCGAACACGCCGCCGGCTCGGTGTCGCTGGTCGACGTGGAGGGCAACATCATCGAGTCGACTGGGCGATACCGGTCGACGTTGGGCTACCCGCCAGAGTTCTGGGAGGACCGCACGATCCTCGACCTCGTCGTGGCTGAAGACCTGATAAAAATGATGGACATGCGTGACAAAGTCGTCCGTGAGCCCGAACACGCGGTCACGCACGACTTCCGTGTGCAGAGTGCGAGCCGGACCATCGAGACGCTTGAGGTCACCGCCCTGAACATGCTGCACGACCCGGATCTGCGCGGCATCGTGCTGTCCACTCGCAACGTGACCGTTGAACGGCAGATGATCGATTCGGTCGGCCAACTTCGCGACAAGGCTGTTGCGGAGGCCGAAGAGCGGTCGCACCTGCTCGCGACGGTGAGCCACGAGCTGCGCAACCCGCTGCACGGGATGTCAGGGTTGATCGAACTCCTCGCGTCCGATGCCAGCCTCGCCGATGGGCAACGTGAACTTGCAGCGTCCGTGCTCCGACAGCTCAAGCATCTCACTTCTGTCACTGATGATCTTCTCGACACAGCCCAGATTGAAGTCGGACGTTTTGTACTTCGGCCTGGTCCGGTCGTCGTTCGCAATCTGATTGACGATGTCATGCAGGTGGCGAGTTCTGCCGCTAGCGGCCGCATCGAAGTGGTCCAACATGTGGCCGACGACGTTCCGCATCTCGTCACCGTCGATGCCGCTCGGCTGCAGCAGATCCTCAGCAACCTGGTCGGCAATGCCGTCAAGTTCACCGAGGTAGGAAGTGTTCATTTGGACACTTCGGTCGTCGGCGGCAAGATGCTCCACTTCGAGATTCGAGACACGGGAGTCGGTATTCCTGCTGACCAGGTCGCCGCCATCTTTGAACCGTTCTCGACGGCGACCACCGGCGGTGATCGCCGCGGGGCGGGGCTTGGACTTGCCGTCGTCCGTCGGCTCGTGGAAGCGCACGGCGGCAGTGTCTCGACCCGAAGCGTGCTCGGCCAGGGGTCAGTCTTCACGATCGAAATTCCGTTGGTCGGTGCCGTGGCGGCGCTGCCCGCCATGCCGATCGATGTGGTGGAGATGATTGGGCGTTCTTGCATCCTGGTCATCGAAGACACACCCGTCAACCAGGAGCTGGCTCGGCATCAGCTCGAACGGCTCGGCATGGACTGCGTGATCGCCGAGAGCGCCGAGGCCGGCCTCGATCTGCTGGAGTCGTCGTCGTTCGACGCGATTCTCATGGACCACCAACTGCCTGGAATGAACGGGAGGGACGCAACTCGCGAGATTCGTCGTCGTGGGCTGTTGACGCCGATCGTGGGGTTGACGGCGAGTTCGACCGCTGCCGATGAGCGAGCTTGTTTCGAGGCCGGCATGAATGCGTTCCTGTCGAAGCCGGTCGGCCTCGAGCGGCTCGGTACGACGCTGCGGCGCGTGCTCGCACGCGGGGCCGCCGCAACCTCGGCGTCGGCATTCACCTCGACTCCCACCTCGACATTCACCTTGACTCCTACCGTGACTCCTCCCGTGACTTCTCCCGTGACTTCTCCCGTGACTTCTCCCGTGACTTCTCCCGTGACTTCTCCCGTGACTCCTCCCGTGACTCCGACGGCTGTCGACAGGGTTGCGGTGGACGAGTCAGTGCTGGACGTACTGTCAGCCGAGCTCAGCGATCGGGCGGTCGTCGAGAGCTTGGTGACGACGTTCCTGGGTGAGCTCGATGCACGTGGTGCAGATATTGCCACCGGCGACCCTGAGAGCGCAGTGCGCCAGGCGCACACTTTGAAATCGAGTGCAAAGCTGCTGGGTGCGCTCCACCTCGCCGAGCTTTGCGCTGCAGCCGAGACCGATGCCAGCGTGCGTGGCGCCGTTTCCGAGGCAGCAATTGCTGCGCGCGTCGGGCTGACGGCGTGGCTCGCCGCGGCCCCGCACTATCCCGATTCCCTGGTCACAGACAAAGCAAGATGAGGGCGCGACGCACTTCTGTGTCCCAGAGAGGAGTCACATCATGAAGGGCGTCCTGTTCAACGTCATTGAAGACGTCGTGACCGAGGCGCTCTCGGCCGATGCATGGGACGATGTGGTCGACAGCTCCGGCGTCACCGGCGCCTATACGTCGCTCGGGAACTACCCAGACGGCGATCTCACGAGGATCGTGATTGCCACGGCAGCGGCAGCGGGCCTTTCCGAAGATGCCACGGTGCGGCTGTCGGGCCGAGCCGGTTTCAAGCATCTCATGCGACGGGCTCCGCATCTCCTCGAAGGGCTTGACGACTGGAAGGCGGTGTTGACATCGCTCGACAGCATCATCCATCCCGAGGTTCTCAAGATCTACCCCGATGCCGACGTGCCGAGGTTTGAAATCGTCGCCGACGGCGACGCACTGATCGTCACCTATACGTCCAAGCGTGACCTCTGCGTCCTTGCTGATGGCTTGATGCTGGGCTGCGGTGACTCGTTCGGCGTCGAGTTGTCCGTCGAGCACCTCACCTGCACCAACAAGGGTGGCGCATCGTGCACGATGCGGGTCGCCGAAGACGGTTGACCCGGACGTGATGATCGAAGAACTCGATTCTGCAGCAAGGATCCAACGCCTCGAAAGTCGGCTGGCTCGCGCGCGCGAATCGCGCGAGCAGGCCGAACGGATTGCCGAGCAGGGGATGCGCAACCTGTGGGGCATTAACAAGGATCTCGAGGCGCGCGTCGCTGAGCGAACGGTCGATCTGGAGCGATCATTGGCGTCAACGACATCGGCGTCCGATGCCAAGGAACGATTCCTTGCCGAGCTCGGACATGAGCTCACAACGCCGCTGCACGCAGTACTTGGGCTCCTCGAGCTGATTGACCCGGTGAGCCTCTCCGCCACCGATCAGAAGAGGCTCGGTGAGGTCCGTGACCATGCTGTCACTCTTTCGGGCTTGCTGCATGGGTTGGTCGAGCTGGCTGGGGCAGAAGGATCCTCGGCACCCCAAAGTTTCACGGGCCGGCGTCCGTCGGCATGGCTCGACGAGCTCATCAGTCAGTGGACCCGTGAGGCAGCGGCAAGCGGCCAGCTCATTGCTCCAGCGGTCTTGGGCGACGACGTCGAAGTTGTCCTGGACTGGAATCGACTCACTCGGATCGTCGACGTGCTCCTGTCAAACGCCGTGCGGCACGCATCCCCCGGAGTCATTGGGATCGAGGTCGTTGTTCTTGCGGGCGATGCACAGGTGACCGTTACCGATGCTGGCCCGGGGATGTCTCCCGTTGAGCTGGATACGGCCTGCGAACCATTCATTCGACATGGTTCCGGCGGGGGTATTGGGATCGGGTTGTCAATTGGCCAGCGGCTTGCCGCCGGTGGCGGCGGCTCACTCGAATTGAAAAGCGACGAAGTGACGACGCAAGCAAGAGTGCTCTTGCCGCGTGGCCGCTAAGTCGGGAGCGGTCAGCCTGGTTCTGCCTGGTGCGGCTGCGGTTCGCAGCACGAGCACCGCGGTCGCCTACGGTCACGACATGACTCCTGATATCGAAGTGTCCCGTGACATTGCCGCATCGCCCGAAGCGGTCTTTGCCGCGATCACCGACATCACCCGCATGGGCGAATGGTCGCCAGAGACGCGCCGCGCCGAGTGGAACGAGGGCTTCGATCACGCCGAGGTCGGCGCGCAGTACACCGGGCATAACAAAAACGGCGAGAAGGAATGGAGCATCATGGCCACGATCGTCGAACTGGTACCGAGCGAACGCTTCTTCTTCGACTGCAGTTTCCGTGATTTCGTGTTTGCCAAATGGGGATACGCCATCGAACCGACCGACACGGGTTGCCGCGTCACCGAGTACACGCAAGACCTGCGACCCGAGGCCTCCAAGGCTGGCGGAGTATCCATCTCCGGCGTGGCAGACCGCCTGACTCACAACCGCGCTGGCATGGAAGCCACGCTGGAACGTCTGGCTGCAGCCCTCGAGAGTGAGTGCCGTGTCGGGGCTGCAGATGGTGGCCTCAGCTGAACAGCAAAGCGGTTCGTTCCCACGATGTCTCAGCCTGAGATGGCTGGGTGCCGGTCTCTGTTGCCGCGCAAGTAGGTGCCGGCGCTGAGAATTGGCCGAGGGCTCGACCCACACGTCGCGACGCCGGCTTTGAGACCGGGGCCCTCACTCCCGAGGTCGACTCATCGCGCTCGGATCTCGACCAATGCCGAATCGCTCAACGTTGGCCACGCTGCCACTGTCAGGTTCGCAGTGATCCGTCGCCTGGCGCGGGCCCGATGAAGCGCAGTGCGTCGGGTTTCGGTGTCGGCGGGGGTAGTATCTAAGCGTACGCTTAGATACTCTCTCAGGGGCCGGTCAACTCGAGCCTGGACAAGTTCCAAAAAAATGACTGCGCTGTTGGAGACAACGGGTCGCGCGATCTCCAACCCGGCTTGACCGATTCGCAGACGAAACGAGGCAGAAGACTGTGGGGCGACCGAAGGGATATCAGCGGGTCGAAGTCATCGAGGCCGCAATGCACCTGTTCTGGCAGCGCGGATATTTCGATGTGTCGACGCGCGATTTGTGCGAGGCAATGGGCATCAACATGAACTCTCTCTACGCCGAGTTCGGTAGCAAAGAAGCGCTGTTTGCTGTGGCGATCGAGCACTACGAACAGCACATGGTGCCCTACTACATCGGAGCGCTCGAAGCGCCGGATGCATCTATCGAGACTGTCCGGCAGGTGCTTGCTGCGTTTCCTGCCTACGCCAACACGGACGACTTCGTGCCCGGATGCCTTATTACGAACACCGCGACCGCCGGGGCCCCGACACCGCAAGCGAGCCGACTCTTCGCGGCCCGCTACGTGGAACGCCTGACCGGCGGGTATCTCCACGCGCTCACCGACTCTTTCGGCGGCCGACACAATGACCGTGTCGCCGCGGCGAGATTGCTGACTACGACCACGCTCGGGTTGTTCGTGATGTTGCGTGCCCAGACCAGCCGTGACGTCCTCGAGGACAGCGTGTCCGCCGCACTCTCCCAACTCGACCGCGCGGTCGATTCCTCCATCCCCTCCATCCCCTCCATCCCCTCCATCCCCTCCATCCCCTCCACAATCTCGATCCCTTCGGCCCCCCTCACGCCCCCTCCCCCCTCCGCACATCCCAACCAAGACAACCCAGGAGCATCATGACCATCGTCACCAAGACCTCGACCACCTCAGTCAACGCGAGCGCAAGCGATGTGTGGGAAGAACTCGACTCCCACTTCCTCGACATCTCGAAATGGGCTGGCGGGGTCACGTCATCCGTCCCAAACCCGGCAACGCCGACCGGGCACAGCGGCAGCGCGCACGGCGGCCGGATCTGTGATGTCGACGGCATCGGGACCACCGATGAACGGATCACGAACTTCGACGCGGATACCCGGACGCTGACCTACTCAATCCGGGCCGAAGGACTTCCGTTCTTCGTCGAGGGCCTCCAGAACACCTGGACCGTCCGCGCTGACGGGCCCGATCGATCGGTGATCGATGTCGAGATCGTCGGAACCACCAAAGGCATCGTTGGGAAGCTCGCCGCGTTCCCCTTCGGTCGAATGCTCGCCAAGGGAGCTGACGGGCTGCCGGCCGATCTCAAGAGCTACCTCGAACAACAGAACCCGACCTGATCACCTTGTTGCGTTGTTCCGGGAACTGCTCGGAACAACGCAACAACAGAGCAAGGAATACTGCGCGGGCCCTGTGGTGGTCCCAGTCTCCTGACGCCGGGCCGCCTTCTCTCACATGGTGACGAACTCGTCTGCCACGGCTGAGTCGTCGTATGCCGGGACGCCCATTTCGGCCATGTCGAGGCCGGTCTGTTCGTCTTCGAGCGTCGGACGGATTCCTCCGGCGGTGAAGCGGTTCTGCAGCGAGAAGAACGTGTATGCGATCCCGAAGATCACGGTGCAGATCGTGAGCGCGCCGACCGACTGGGCCCCGAGCTGGCGGATGCCGAGGTCGAAGTCGTAGAGGATGCCGGTGACTCCCTTTCCGTCGGTGATGCTCGAAGCGGTCAGGTTCCACCCAGCCCCATAGCTGCCGTCTGAGAAGATTCCGACGCACAGGACTCCGAGGAGGCCGCACACGCCGTGAACGGCGATTGCGCCGACCGGGTCATCGATCTTGAGGCGACGTTCAATGAACCAGACCGCCTCGATGACGACCACGCCAGCGATGACTCCGATCACAGCGGCCGCCCACGGCTGCACAAATGCGCATGGTGCGGTGATCGCGACCAGGCCAGCGAGCATGCCGTTGACCATCATTGATGGGTCGGGCTTACTGCCGCGGCGCGTGATCCAGGCGAGCGCGGCGACCGACCCGAAGGCTGCGGCGAGCGCCGTGTTGAGCGCCACGGTGGCGAACTGGACGTCGGTCGCGGCGAACGTCGAAGCGGCGTTGAAGCCGAACCAGCCGAAGAGCAGGATGAGCGTGCCAAACATTGCCATCGGGATGTTGTGGCCGAGCAGGGCACGGGGTTTGCCGTCTTTGTCGAACTTGCCGAGGCGCGGTCCGAGTATGAGAGCACCGGCGAGGCCGGCCACACCGCCGACGGCATGGACGACCCCGGATCCGGCGAAGTCGACGTATCCGAAGCCGAGTCCAACGTTGTTGCCGAGCTGGTTCAACCAGCCGCCACCCCATGTCCACGCACCGAACAATGGGTAGTAGACCGCGCCGCAGAACAGACCCCACGTGACGAACGAACTCCATTTCCAGCGTTCGGCCATGGCGCCGGTCGGGATTGTTGCCGTCGTGTCCATGAAGGCCACCATGTACAGGAAGAAGGCGGCGATCGATGCCGTCGTTCCGGGCCCACCGAGACCCTTCAGAGCGAACGGCCCGTCCCAGAGGAAGACCCAGTTCCCAATGGAAACCAGTGGCGACCCGACCGGGGTGTCGAAGCCAAAGTAGCCGGGGTAGGAGAATCCGCCGAACATGAAGGCGTATCCCGTGAAGAAGAACCCAACGAATCCGAGTCCGAAGATCATGAAGTTCGTGGAAACGACATGGACGGCGTGCTTCGCTCGACAGAAGCCGGTCTCGACCATGGCAAAGCCAGCCTGCATGAAGATAACGAGCGCCGCTCCCACGACGATCCACAGAAGGTTGAGCGACAACGCCGCGGTGGGCGCGTCGACGTCAGGACCTGTCAGGGCGGTAATCATTCAGTTGTCTCCTGCTTGTGGAGCCAGTCGGTGACCGGCAATTCCGCAGCGACGGTTGCCGATGCCCTCCATGCGGTTCCAGCCCCGCTTCATGAAGTGGACTCATTAACAACAGGATGTGATAACGGTGGTGTCTCGGGTCGGTTTCGGTCGTGTGAACTCATCCGAGGTGGCGCATGTAGCGACACCCGGAGCGGGAGTCATTCCTCTGCTGACGGCCGCTGTGTCTCCAAGAGGAGATCAGTGCACAGTGTCGACGGTGCTGTGCGCCTCTTCGCCGTCTGACGAGCCGTGGAAACGAGACACGACAGCCACGACGATGGCGCCGACGGCCAGGCCAATGATTGCCGAGATGCCGGTGTTGATCAGCCAAGCGAGCAGCCCGCCGATGCCACCGACATCTTCGACCCGCTGCTCGAGGTCGTGCACAAAGCTGTACGGGCCGTGCCAGCCGAGCTCGTTGGTGCCAATGAGCAGGATGTGGCCGCCGACCCAGAGCATTGCGGCGGTGCCGACAACCGTCAGCGCAGTGAGCAGCTTCGGCATCCCGGTGACCATCGCCCGGCCCAGTCTCTGTGAGACATCGGACCTCTGCCCGGCGAGCTTCAGGCCGATGTCGTCCATCTTCACGATGACGGCAACGACGCCGTAGACGATGATCGTGATGATCACAGCGACGACCACGAGGATGATGGCACGCTGGACGATCGGCTCGCCGATGACTTCCTTCAGCGAGATGACCATGATCTCGGCCGACAGGATCAGGTCGGTACGGACGGCGCCCTTGATGATTTCTTCTTCTGCCTCAGGGCCCTTCATCACCGCAGGAAGGACGTGGGTGGCGTCGTGTTTGAGGCGGTGGTAGATCTTCTCCGCACCTTCGAAACAAAGGTACGTACCGCCGAGCATCAGGATGATCTCAACCAGCGTCGGAGCGAACGCGCTCAGGATCAATGCGATCGGCAGGATCAGCAGCAGTTTGTTGCGCAGCGAGCCAATGGCGATGCGTTTGATGATCGGCAGTTCACGGTCAGCGGCGAGCCCGCGGACGTAGGCCGGGGTGACTGCGGTGTCGTCGACCACCACGCCTGCTGCCTTCGCGCTGGCGCGCCCAGCTGCTGCACCGACGTCGTCGATCGACGCAGCGGCGACTTTCGCAAGTGCCGCAATGTCATCGAGTAATCCGGCAAGTCCGCCAGCCATGTCGTCTCCAGCTTTCTGTGTCAGGTGGGTGAGGGGGTGGGTGAGCGAGTTGCGTGGACGTCGAGGGGGTGCCAAGTGACCAAGGACAGTCGTCAAGCGTACTTCGTGGTCTTCGACACGGCGTCGTTACTCTCACCCGGATGCAGCCGACGGACAAGCGCCAGGGATGACCACATCCGTCGCTGTCTCGACGTCGACCAACCGCCTGCTGACACCTGAGTTCTGGACGCTGGGCACCGCAACCGCCGCCTACTTCCTCGGGGTTGGGGTCCTCAACGCCCTGCTGCCGAGGTATGTGGTCGACGAGTTGGGTGGCACCGAGGCAACGTCCGGTTTCGTGATGGGGTCGATGGCAATCTCGGCGTTGCTGTGCCGACCGTGGTTCGGGCGGCTTGCTGATCGCCGCGGCGCGCGTGTGGTGCTGATGATCGGGGCGTGCCTTGCCTGTGTCTCGGTGCTCGTGCTCGCAGCCTTCCCCAGCCTCGTCGGTGCTGTTGCTTCGCGACTTGTGATGGGCGGCGCAGGTGGCGCGATGATCACCGGGGCGATGACGCTGTCGATGGACATTGCACCCGAGTCGAGGCGCAGCCAGGCAGGGAGCTACATCCTCATCTCGTTCCACGTCGGGCTGGGTATCGGCCCGCTTCTCGGGGAGTTTGTGCTCGGCCGTTCGGACTACCGGTCGGTGTGGTTGGCGGTGGGTGGCCTGGTGCTGGTCAGCTGCGCCGTTTCGTCGTTCCTGCCGCGTCGTGCTGGCGTTCACGACGACCAGATGGCGCCGACTCCGCTGGTCTTCCGCGCAGCCATCGCCCCGGGGCTCGTCACGTTGTTTGGTGTCTTTGCCTTCAACGGTCTGTTGCAGTTCGCACCGCTGTACGGGCGTGAGGTTGGCCTCAAAGACGTCGGCCTCGTGTTCACGGTTGCGTCGTTGACGATCGTTGTGGTCCGCCTCTTCTTTGGTGGAGTCCCCGACGTGGTCGGCCCGGTTCGGGCTGGTTCATGGGCACTCGTGTTGACGGCATTCGCAGCAACGGTGGTTGCGCTGTGGGCAACACCTGCAGGGCTGTATGTCGGCGCTGCGCTGTTGGCCTGCGGTCTGTCGTTGCAATCACCGTCGTTCATGGCGCTTGCCGTCGAGGGCGTCAGCGACCGTGAACGCGGCGCAGCTCTTGCGACGTACACGGGGTTCTTCGATATCGCGAACGCGATCATCGGCCCGGCGATCGGGATGATCGTGGTCGGGTTCGACTACCGAGTCGCGTTTCTCACTGCCGGGGCCATGTCGCTTGTCGCCTTGGCAATCCTTCGTTTGGTGATTGCTCCGCAGCGGACGTGAGAGACACCGCCGCGCGATGCACGGCGGTGTGTTTGGCTCGTTGTGACGAGTGGCCGACTTTTCTTTACCGAACTTTGTGGGTTTGCGAGGAATGCCCGAACGGATGATCGCCATGGTGGCACCTATGAAAGCAACAATCCTTCGTCGACGTTCCGTCCTCACTCTTTCGCTCGCGGCCACGCTTGCATTCGCAGCCTGTGGATCGGACGAACCAGCCGCAAACGACACCACTGAAATCGACACCACCGAACCGGCCGAAGCTGCCGATATCGAAGCCGAAGGAGCGCACACCGAAGGAGCGCACACCGAAGTCGCCGACACGGAGGCACCCGCAGCGGCGACCGGCGACCCCAGCGCCGACTACACCGGATCGTATGCATTGGCGGATGAAGAGTTTGGCACGATGACGACGGTGACCGTCGCTGGCGGTGTTCGCACGATCGTGTCGAACGCACTGCCCGACCACGAAGTCGGCGAGTTCCCGAACCCCGGTAACCCGAACACGATCACTGAGCAGGATGTCTCGTACGAGTACCCCGCCAACCCGGTGTACGTCGGGAGTGCAACGAATGCCATGACGCCCGGCGTGGCGGTGAACGGTGTGAAGTTCGAACCTGGGACGGCCGAAACCGTCACCTGCGAATCAGGCGAGACGTTCCGCGTCGAAGCGCTGCAGGATATTTACGACCTTGGCCTTGACTTCAACAACGCCCACGTCCAGCCGACCGGCGAGTACCACTACCACGGCATCTCTGAGCTGTTGGCCAACGCCTACTCGACCGATGACGACCTCGTGCACGTCGGCTTCGCAGCTGACGGCTTCCTCATGTACTACTCGAAGTCGGGCGCCTACTCGCCAAGCTATTCGTTATCGACCGACGCCCGCTCAGGCACCGACTGTGTCGGCTCAATGGCACTCGGCGGCGACGCTGTTGAAGTCGACAGGACCACTGCGGACGGCACCTACGCCTCGGACTGGCAGTACAGCGATGCCAACGGTGACGACAACCTGTACTTGGACGAGTGCAACGGCACGGAGATCGACGGCTCCTACGCCTACGTCATCACCGCCGAGTACCCGTTCATCAGCCGCTGCCTCAACGGTGAATTCACCGCCACAGGCCCCGGTGCCGGCCCGCCCGCCGACGGCGGCGAAGGTGCCCTGATCGCTGTCTCAGAACACTGATCGTGTTTCTGTCGCAACCTGTCTAGACTTCTAGAAGAGTTAGCAGAAGAGTCGGCAGGCGAATCGACAGAAGGGACGCCCGATGCTGGAAGTCAGTTCGGTACAACGCAAGAAAATGACGGAGCCCGATGCACTGGGTTTCTTCGGCGAGTACGGCGGGCGCTACGTCCCCGAACCACTCGTTGGTGCGTGCCAGGAAGTCGAAGCGGCCTTCCGTGACGCGTGGTCAGACACTGCCTTCCGGCAGGAGTTCCTCGACATCCTGACGAACTACGTCGGCCGCCCTTCGCCGCTGACCGACTGCGAAAACCTCAGCGCCGACCTTGGCTTGCGGCTGATGCTCAAGCGCGAAGACCTGAACCACACGGGCAGCCACAAGATCAACAATGTGATCGGCCAGGCGCTGCTCGCCAAGCGCATGGGCAAGACACACCTGATCGCCGAAACGGGTGCCGGTCAGCACGGTGTCGCCACTGCGACCGCCGCGGCACTGTTCGGCATGACCTGCACCGTCTACATGGGCGAAGTCGACATCAAGCGCCAAGAGCTCAACGTGTACCGCATGGGCCTGCTCGGAGCGACCGTTATCCCGGCCTCCTCGGGCAGTCGCACGTTGAAGGACGCGGTCAACGAGGCGATGCGCGCGTGGGTGACAGAAGTCGAGCACACCTACTACTGCATTGGCACCGTGATGGGCCCGCATCCCTACCCCTGGATGGTGCGCAGCTTCCACGAGATCATTGGTTGCGAAGCACAACGCCAAGTCGTTGCCCGGCTCGGCAAGATGCCCGACGTCGCCGTGGCCTGCGTCGGTGGTGGGTCGAATGCGGCGGGCCTGTTTGCCGGCTTCGTCGATCATCCCGAGGTCCGCCTTGTCGGGGTCGAGCCTGCAGGTGGCGCTGCTGTCGGCCGAGGTGTTCCCGCCGTCGTGCACGGCATGAAGGCGCACTTCCTGCAAGACGAAGTCGGCCAAGTGATCGAAGCCGAGTCGATCTCGGCTGGCCTCGACTACCCCGGTGTCGGGCCCGAACACTCGAACCTGGCCGATATGGGCCGCGCCGAGTACTACCCCGTCACCGACGACATGGTGGTCGACGCCTTTCAGATTCTGTCGAAGCGCGAGGGCATCATCCCGGCGCTCGAGTCGGCTCATGCGATTGCCTGGGTCATCGAGAATGCCGAGCAGTTGGCCGGCAAGAACGTGCTGGTCAACCTGTCGGGCCGCGGCGACAAAGACGTCGCACAGGTCCGGGAGCGGTTGGGCGAATGAGCGACCTCGCCGACAACCACGTCAACACCCGTTCACTCCAAACCGAGCTGACGGCCAAACGCGACAGTGGTCGCAAGCTGCTGCTCCCGTACGTCACCGCCGGCATCGTGCCGAACTGGATGGACTGCGTCGAAGCAGTGATCGAGGCAGGCGCCGACGCCGTCGAGATTGGGATCCCTTTCTCCGACCCCGCAATGGATGGCCCAACCATCCAGCAGGCATCGGTCCAGGCACTCAATAACGGGATCACCCCGCACGGCGCGTTGAGCGAGCTTCGGACGCGCGAGTTCGCCGTTCCGCTCATCGCAATGACCTACTTCAACCTCGTGTTCCGCTACGGCAACGAGCGCTTCGCTTCCGACCTGGCAGCTGCCGGGTGTGCCGCCGCGATCCTGCCCGACCTGCCGTTCGAGCTGGCCGGGGAGTGGCAGGAAGCTGCCACAGCGCACGGCATCGAGAATGTGCTGCTCGCCGCGCCCGTCACTTCTGACGAGCGACTGGCGCAACTCGTCGAACGCACCAGCGGGTTTATCTACACCGTCAGCACGATGGGCACGACCGGTGAGCGCGCCGAACTCGACAACGCTGCAACGGTCCTCAGCCAGCGAGTCAAGGCGATCTCTGACCTGCCGGTGATCATCGGCTTCGGCATCTCCAACCCCGAACATGCCGTCTCGGCAGCGCGTTCATCCGACGGCGTCATCGTTGCGTCGGCGCTGATGCGGACATTGCTCGACGGCGGATCGATCGACCAGGTCGCATCGCAGGTCAGCGCGATTCGAGTTGCCCTCGACGAAGCGTTCTAGGGCCGTTCCGGAATGGCGCTCAGCGAGCTGCCCAAGTACCAGTCGATCTCGAACGACCTGCGCGAACGCATCGCTCGAGATGAGTTCGCGACGGGGGAGCGCTTGCCCGCGCAGCACGCGCTCGCTGAGCAGTACGGGGTCACCGTGATGACGCTGCGCCAGGCAATCGCCGAACTCGAAGCCGAAGGACTGGTGCGCGCCGCGAAGGGCAAGGGCACGTTCGTGTCGGAGCCGCCGAGTGTCAGGTATGACCTCGACCATCTCTCCAGCTTCACGCAAGAGATGACTCACCAAGGCATCGACGTTGCGACCGATGTGCTGGCAATCGAGACCGACCCGACGGACGCCGATGCAGTTCGCGCGGCACTCCGCTTGGCAGCCGATGCGGCGGTGGTCGCGCTTGTTCGCCTTCGTTCGACTGGCGGCGAAGCCCTGGTGCTGCAGCGCAGTGTGCTCGCTGCATCGCTGTGGTCTGAGATCTCGCATGCCGACTTCGCGAACCGCTCGCTCTACGACGTGCTCGCCGATCAGTGTGGCATCGCGCTCGATCGGGCGTCGGAAACGATTCGGGCAGTGAGCCTCGACGACGACGAGGCAGCGCTGTTGGGAGTCATGCCGGGCAGTGCAGCGCTCGAGTCAATTCGAGTGTCGCGAACGGTCGATGACGCAGCGTTTCTCTATGACCGAGCACTGCTGCGCGGCGAGGCCACCGAAATTCGTACCGAGCGCTCAGCCGCCGGGATGCGAGTCGCGTTCCAAGCGCTCTGAGGCAGCGTCGTCGCTGCTGAGTTCGGCAGGTCCCACGGCGAACACGGCGTCGTCAGCCGGTTCGATGCTCACGACGGAACCCTCATGCTGTGCGAGGTGCGGAGTCCCGTATCGGAAGCCGCTCGATGGCCCCGAGCAGCAGAGCCCCGGTTGCAGCGGCGGTAACGATGATGATGACGATCACCGACGGAGCCATCGTGTCGACGAGCTGACCGGTCAGGAATGGCACGCCAATTCCGCCGAGATGGGCGGCGAGCAGCTGAAAGATGGCGAGCTGCGGGGCATGGTCGGCTCCGACTCGTGCCGCAGTGGATGCGAAGAGCGTTGGCACGATGGGCGCAAGTGTGAGGCCTGCAAACGCCAGACTCACTACTGCGAGCTCAGGGGGAACGAAGGCCAGCGAGGCAACGCAGCAGAGTGACATAAGGGCGAGTCGGGACAGTCCAACTCGATCAGCCAGTTCGCGAACCGATGGTCTGACAAGCACAAGACGTCCAACGGACAGACCGCCCCAGAAGAGCGCGACGGCGATGGCAGCCAGGGCGTCGCCAGCGTGTCGCCCTTCGGT
>NZ_JBDNIJ010000362.1:0-3108 GCF_041688325.1 Ilumatobacter sp. | reverse complement strand
GCCATCGCTGCAGTCGTCGACTCCTGGTTGGAGAGCTGAAACAGCAGCGCACCGCCGGCAAGCAAGATCATCAATGCGGTGCCCACCGAGAGCAGGAGCAGTGTGCGCGTCTTCATCGCCAGTCAGGCTACGAGCGCTCACTGCTGTCCAGAACTGCTGTCCGGAACTGCTGTCCGGAACTGCTGTCCGAAACTGCGGCCCGGAAAGAGCACCTGACTGCGAAACCTCCGAGAAACCCGGCCCCCTGGTGCAGTCGGTCTCGAGCCGATCACCACTACCGTCAGCTCGATGAGAGGTTCTCGATTTCTTCCGGCGCTGGCTGCAAGCAGCCTGCTGATCGCGGCGTGCGGCGGCGGGTCAACCAATGACGGCACCGCAGCGACGCCCAAGCCCGCAGCCGAAACGTCCCTGGCATCTGACGTTCCGGCGATCGACGTTGCAGCGGCCGGGCCTGCTCCTGCCGACACGGCCGCCGCGGGCGATGTTGTGGCCGCACCGGGCGATGTTGTGGCCGCACCGGCCGCGCTGCAGTTCACCGCTCCGCTCGTCGGCGGCGGCGAACTCGATGCTGCGACGTTGGCTGGTAAGCCCACACTGTTCTGGTTCTGGGCGCCCACTTGAATCGCTTGCAACCGTGAAGCTCCCTCGGTCGAGGCAGCAGCAAAGAAATTCGCCGGTGCAGTCAACTTCGTCGGTGTCGCATGGACCGGCGATGACGACGATTTCCAGGGGTTTATCGACAAGCACAGCTTGACGTTCCCGCAAATCAGCGACAACCCAGGCATCGTGTTCAACCGATTCGACGTCGCCTTCCAACCCGCGATGTCCATTGTCAAGACCGACGGCTCGATCGAGTCGATTGCCGGGGCAGTGAGCGGCGACCTCCTCGATCAGATCCTCTCCGAAGCCTGACCCGCTTCCGGCTCACACACCGCTCACACACCCTGAAACACCCTGCACACACCCTGCAATCGGGAGCAGGGTGGCGCGGCTCGCGTGGGCTGCCGTAAACTTCGGGTCATGCGCGTTGCCATCACCGGTTCCTCAGGTCTTGTCGGCACGGCCCTGATCAGTCACCTCGATTCGCTTGGCCACACCTCGGTCCCGGTGGTCCGGCGGGCCGCCAAGCCAGGCGAAATCACATGGTCGCCGAGCGACGGCGTACTCGACCCAGGTGACCTTGAAGGAATCGACGCAGTCGTCCACCTCGCCGGCGCGGGCATTGGCGACAAGCGGTGGAGCGACGACTACAAAAAGGTGCTCATCGACAGCCGCCTCGACGGCACGTCGCTGCTCGCAACTGCCATCGCAGCATGCTCCGACGGCCCGAAGGTGCTGCTGTCCGGCTCGGCGATTGGCTACTACGGCGCACGCGGCGACGAACAGCTCGACGAGTCATCGACTCCCGGTACCGGTTTCCTCGCACAGCTGTGCGTTGACTGGGAAGAAGCTGCCGCTCCCGCAGCAGCCGCCGGCACCCGAGTCGTCTTACTCCGGACGGGCATCGTGCTCTCCGCCGACGGTGGCGCACTCAAAAAACAGCTCCCCCTCTTCAAGATCGGTGCGGGCGGCACCATGGGCTCGGGCGCACAGTGGCAAAGCTGGATCTCGATCGACGACGAGGTCGCAGCAATCGCTCACCTCCTCGCAGCCGACGTCGAGGGGCCCGTCAACCTGACAGCGCCCAACCCGGTCACCCAGCAGACCTTCGCCAACACGCTCGGCAAGGTGCTCAAGCGGCCGACCTTCCTCCCGATCCCGAAGTTCGGTCCGAAGCTGCTCCTCGGCAGCGAGCTTGCCGAAAACCTGCTGTTCACCGGGCAGCGAGTCAGCCCGACCGTCCTGCTCGGCGACGAGACGTTCACGTTCCGTCACGCCGAACTCGAACCCGCGCTCCGCGCCATCTTGGGTAAGTGACCGTCGCAGTCGTCGGCGCTGGCCTCGCTGGCCTGGCCTGCGCCACAGCGCTCCACAAAGCCGGCATCGATGTCGACATCTACGAAGCCAGTGATGGCGTCGGTGGGCGCGTCCGGACCGACATCGTCGATGGCTTCATCCTCGACCGCGGATTCCAGGTCACCCTGACCGCCTACCCCGAGATGCGTCGGCAGCTCGACATGGACGCCCTCGACCTGCAGGCGTTCGACCCCGGCGCACTGGTCTGGCGCAACGGCAAGGGATCCGTCGTGTCCGACCCGTTCCGGATGCCCACATCCGTGCTCGGCACGGTCACTGCGCCGATCGGTTCGCTGTTCGACAAGGCCCGCATCGCACTGCTCCGACGCCGAATCCGCAGCGTCCACCCGGCACAACTGCTCCGTGGCGACGACATCAGCACCGGCGACGCCCTGCGCGAGGCCGGTTTCAGTGACACGATCATCGAGCGGTTCTTCCGCCCGTTGGTTGGCGGCATCCAGCTCGATCCCGACCTGAACGACAGCCGACGCATGTTCGACATCATCTTCCGCATGCTCGCTGACGGCGACTCTGCGGTCCCGGCCGCCGGCATGCAGGCCATCCCCGACCAACTGGCAGCGCAGCTCCCCGATGGGTCAATCCACCTCGATCAGCGGGTGACGGCCACCACGGCGACCAGCATCACAATCGATGGCAGCACGCAGGCGCACGACGCCGTCGTCATCGCCACCGAGGGCCCCGCCGCCGCACAACTACTTGGCCTTGCAACGGTTGTCTCGAAGTCTGTCGGTTGCGTCTACTTTGCCGCCGATACACCGCCGACCAAGAAGAAGCTGGTCGTCCTCGACGGCACCGGGGTTGGCCCGGTCCTCAACGTCGCAGTGATGAGCAACGTCGCACCCACCTACGCTCCTGCGGGCCGGCACCTCATTGCCGCTGCAATTCCCGGAGCATTTCCCGACGGCGATCTCGCCGACATCGCCCGACGCCAGCTACGCGGCTGGTGGGGTGGCGCTGTCGACACGTGGGACCATCTCGCCACATACAAGATCGCTCATGGCCAACCCGGCCAGCAAACACCGTTCAGCCCGAAGCAGGCCATCGACCTCGCCGACGGCCGCTTCGTGTGCGGCGACCATCGCGATACCGCCTCCAGCCAGGGTGCGCTGTACTCCGGCAGGCGTTGTGCCG
>NZ_JBDNIJ010000361.1:0-3457 GCF_041688325.1 Ilumatobacter sp. | reverse complement strand
GTGCGCGTTGCCAATCGGTGCCTCGACGCGGTGCGCCGACGCGTGCAGAACGAGACGCTCGGCCATCGGGGCCGCAAGAACAATCCGCTCTACAAGATCCGCAAACTGTTACTCACCGGCTCCGAGCGTCTCAACGAACGCGGACGTGATCGGATGCTGCTTGGCCTGCGCGTCGGCGATCCCGATGACGAGTTGGTGGGGGCCTGGCTGGCAAACTAACCGGCCCTCGGGGGGTCGGGTCAAGAGGTTTCTGGTTGGGGTGTGGTTCGTTGGAGTCGTTGGAGGTGGTGTTCGAGGCTGGCAATGACTCGTTCGTGTCGGGCGGTTTCGGAGGTCCAGCCTCGTTCGGTGGCGTCGTTGCGCAGGGTTCGGATGTCGTCGAGTTGAGCGGTGATGGCGGGCTTGAATTCGACGGTTGGGGTGAAGTTGGAGCAGGTCTCGCAGATGTTCGCGTAGGCGCAGGCTTCGGCGGCGAGGTCGCGGCTGCAGTGGCCGTGCGCGACGCGGGTTTTGAGCATTTCGGATCGGATCCACTCAACGTCGTTGGGGACGGCGTGTCCGTCGATGACCGGGGCGACGGGGATGCGGCGACGAAGTTTGCCGATGGCTTGGTCGTATGCGGCGCGCAGTGTGGGTGAGGAAAGCCGCGCATATCGCATTGTCATCTCGGGGCTGGAGTGGCCGAGTAGTTGCATCAACGCTTGGAGTGTCATGCCGGCGTTCACGAGCGACGTGGCGTAGGTGTGTCGCAGTTGATGAGCAACGATGCGCAAGGGTTGCCCGTCGACTCCGGTGATCCCAGCGGCGCGGACGGCGTCGCGGAGGCCGCGTTGGATCCGGGCGGGTCCGAGGTGGCGGCCGTTTTCGACGAACACGAAATCGACTGGTCGGCTGTGGCGGGGGTGTGGGAGCGCTCGTTGTTGTTGGCGTCGGGCGAACCAGTTGTCGAAGACGTCGAGGGTGGCGGCGTCGAGTGGGACGACTCGTTCGGTGTTGAGTTTGCCGAGCGGGACGCGCAGCCAACTGCCGGCGGGTCCGTAGTCGACGATCGCGTCGAGTTCGAGTTCCAACAGTTCCCCGATGCGAAGACCGGTGCCACGCAGGACCGTCAGGCTGATGCGGGCGAATGGGTCATCGAGGTTGTCGACGGCGGCCATGAGCGCCTGGTCGACGTCGGGGGCGAGGGCGCGTGGGAGAAGCGCGGGTTGTTTGGGGATGTCGCTGGTGAACATCAGCCGGCGCGCCGGTGCGGGCCATCCCCATTCGGTGATGTCGTCGAGGAACGCGCGCACACTGATTGCGGCGTGGGCGGTCACGGATGGTCCGACGGGCCGGTCGCCGTGGTTGCCTCGACAGGAACGAGTCGAGGTCCAGGTGAGGAACGCTTCGATGTGGTGGCGTTCGAGTTGATCGATCGAGACCAGTTCGGGGAATGTGTCGGTGATGAACTCGCCGAACACCGCAAGCGCTGAGGTGAGCTTGTCGATCGTCTTGGGTCGCAGCACCGTCGCGCGGGCATCGAGATAGTTGAGGATCGTGGCACGGATCTCGGGTGCCGCGACGACGGCGAGGCGGCCTTGCCGGGTGGCTGGTCCACCCTGGCGGCGTTGTGCTGGCGGGCAGTCCACGATCCCGGCCTCGAACAGCAGCTTGCGAACCCCGAACAGTTTCGACCCGCGGTTGTGGCGGATCGCGGGTGTCCCCGCAGTCGAGGTTCGCACCGCTGTTACGCATTCGTCGATGTCGGTCTCTGTCAAGCTGGCTGGGGGCTTGCCGCAGAACGAGATCGCGAACGCGAGACCTTCGGCGATGAATGCGTTGGCTTGGAACTCCGAGATGTTGATCCGGGCAGCCGCTTGATGCATCGCGCCGGCCTCGGTCCGATAGAGGCCGGTCACCCAGCGGCGCATGCTGTGACCGAACCACTTCGTCAACAAAAACTCGGCATCAGCGCTGACCCGCGTCGAGATCAACGCGAACGTCACGAACGGCCAGACTGCTGAGCTACTCGACACGTCAGCGAGGCGTTGCTCGATCGGCCGGGTCATCCACACGTCGAGATCAGGGTGCTGTTCGAAGAATTTCCCGGCGGAGCGAAGCCGGACCCGTTGATAGGAGGTGCTGCCGCCCAGCAGGTGCTGCGCCGATGCGAACGCATCGAGCAGGGTGGCGTCGGCGTCGATCTCGACGGGTTGCTCGATAATCGTCATCGCCCAATCACCAATCGGGCAGCAGCGAACTCGGCTGCGAGGGTCTCCGCCGACAGATGCACATACTTCGCTGTCGTCTCGGGTGAAGCGTGCCCCATGAGATCGCGCAACACCATCAAGTCGATCCCGGCAGCAGCGAGTTCAGTCGCGTACGTATGGCGAAGACGGTGAGGCCGCACCCTCGTCGCACCCGTGCGTTCGCGATGGATCCGGAACACTTTGCGCATCCCAGCCTCGGTCATCGCCGCGCCAGTTGTCGGGCCGCGCAACACCACGAAACACTCCGGCGTCGAACATCGCGCCGGCCGTTCGCGACGCAGATAGGCGGCGACCTCGTCGAAGAAGACCCGGTCGATCGGAACCAGCCGTTCCCGGTTGCCTTTGCCAATCACCCGCACCCGCCGCATTCCCATATCGACATCAGCAAGTCGCAGACTGCGCACCTCGGCCGAACGCAACCCACCCAGCACCATTGCCAACACGACCGCCCGATCCCGATGCGTGTTCAAGTCGGCAAGGAACACGCTCACGTCTTCAGGGTCCAAGCTCTCGGGCAGCCGAGACGGCTCGCTCACGAGCCGGCCACCCGCCGGCCCCGACCGACTGGACCGAGCAACATGGCCGAGCATCCCTCGGCGCACCACCCGCAATCCCGAAGACCGGCGAGGTCTCGGCACCGGGTTCTCAACCAGTTCATCGATCGTCACCAAGAACTCGCACCACGACCGCACCGTCGACACTCGCCGGTTCATCGTCGACGCCGCTACCACTGCACGCTGCTCGCGCTGCCAATCCAAATAGCTGAACAGATCGACCGCCCGAACTCGCCCAACCCGAAGCCCGCGTACGGCGAGGAACGCAAGGAAGTTGGCAAGGTCGAACGCGTACGCACGCACCGTTGCCGGAGAGAACCCGCGAGTAACCAAATGATCCAAGAACCGATTCACCAACACGTCATCAATGCTGTCGCCAGACAACCGATGACTTCCCTCACACCGAACCACACGAGCACTCATCTCAACGGCCTCCTGACCCAAGTCTTCCCGACATCAACAGCCAATCAACGGACCACCGACACCACCGCCCCCGAGGGCCGGTTATCGGATAGGAATCTGTACGCGACGTGTATCTGGCCGGCAACTACGACGACGCAGCGGTCCTGCTCGACAAGACCATCGTCGGATGTCTCGACGACGAGGTTGCTGAGATCCAATCGCTCGGCGCCACGCTCGCTTCGTGGCGAACCG
>NZ_JBDNIJ010000360.1:0-3076 GCF_041688325.1 Ilumatobacter sp. | reverse complement strand
GGGAACATCGGGACGATCACGATGGTGCCGAACGGGCCCATCAGGCCACCCAAGTACAGCGGCAGCCGCGCCAATCGGGTCGTGGGGCCGCTCATGTCGCCGACGTTATTGCAGCCGGTCTGATTTGGCGGACCCGCAGCGTCGGATCATCCGGTGCCATTGAATGCGACCGCGACGTAAGCGTGGTGTCCGACATGGCCCTGATGGTCCAGCCGCACCTCGAACTGATCGAACCGTCGCTCTACTTCAACTCGAGTGATGGAAGCGCTGCTCGGGCCGCATCTGCCCGGCTGCAGTTCCTGGCCAGCACGGGTGGGGCCCCGTCGGTCGCACCTTGCGCGTAGCCTGCATGCATGGCACGTCGTCGATCTGAGCGCATGCTCGTCACGAGGGTGACCGGCGTTGGCGAAGCTCGCCAAATGAAGCGCAGCCCCGATGAATTGATCGTCGAGGAGCCCATGTCGATTCAGCTCGACGGAACGCTGATCGCCACAACGATGCGCACCCCCGGCAACGACTTCGAGTTGGCGGCCGGGTTCTGCCATACCGAAGGACTGCTCGGCGGCGCTTCGATCATTGGCGTTCGCTACTGCGTCGATGGGAGCGCGGTCGACAGCGAGTTCAACATTGTCACGGTCGAGACCGGTGGTCGTGCCCCCAAACCGACTCCACGCCTCGGCAACGTGTCGTCCAGTTGCGGATGGTGCGGAAGCGAACAGATCGACGACCTCTGCGCACGGCTTGCGCCGATTCCGTCCAGCGAAGCGTTCGATCTCGACGTGATTGCAGCAATGCCCGACCGGGTGCTCGGTGAGCAAGGGCTGTTTGCCCGGACCGGCTCGGTCCATGCTGCCGCAGCGTTCACCCGCTCCGGCGACGTTCTGCTGATGCGCGAGGACGTCGGCCGTCACAATGCCGTCGACAAGGTCATTGGTTCGATGTTGCTTGACCCTGCCCAAACACTGCCGGCTGACAGCGACGAGCAGTTCGGGCTCTTCGTCAGCGGCCGGGCCAGCATCGAGATGGTGCAGAAGGCGTGGGCCGGAGGTTTCAGCGCAGTCGTCGCGGTGAGCGCACCGACAGCATTGGCTGTCGACGCCGCGCGTCGGGCGAACCTGCTGCTCGCCGGCTTCGTTCGTGGCACAACGTTCAATATCTACGCACCCGAGCGACTCTCAGCGCCGCTGATCCGCGCTGACCCGCGTTGAACACGGGTTCGTCCGGCCCGAAGCCTGGGTCGCTGATTCGCCAGTAGCGTGGCCTGCATGTTGATGGAGCAAGGTCTCAGCGTCGTTCACCTCTTTGGGAAGTCGACCCCGAACCTCGATCGAGAAGCGATCATCGCTGCGGTCAAGGAAGCAGAAGAAGCCGATTGTCAAGTGATCACCGCTGCAATGATCGGGCACAAGTCCGACGTGGCCTTCATGGCGCTCTGCGCGGATTGGCGTACGTTGCGGCAGCTGCAAACTCGGCTCCAGCAGGCGGGCCTCGACATCGTCGACAGCTACGTGTCGATCACCGAGGTCTCCGAGTACACGAAGGGCATGCCCGAAGAGATGCTGCGCGGTCGGCTCACCCCGACAATCCCGCCTGAGGGTCTGAACGCCTTCTGCTTCTACCCGATGAGCAAGAAGCGTGAGCAGGGTGCCAACTGGTTCGCCACGCCGTTCGAGCGTCGCTACGAGATGATGATGGAGCACGGCAAGAGTGGTCGCCAGTTCGCTGGCAAGGTCGCCCAGGTCATCTCCGGCTCAACCGGCCTCGACGACTTCGAGTGGGGCGTCACGCTGTTTGCCAAGAGCCCCGACGTCGTCAAAGAAGTTGTGTACACGATGCGTTTCGACGAGGGTTCAGCCCTCTACGGCGAGTTCGGTGCCTTCTACGTCGGCTACCTCGAGTACATCGAGAACATCTTCTGATCTGACGCTGTCAGCGCCCCTGCGATTGCCCGCTGGAATTGAGGGGGTGCGATTCAGAGGCGTGAGGCGACGATCGACTGCTCGTAGACGCCGCGGCCAGTCTCGTCGAATGCGAACACGTCGAAGCGGGCCCGTGCCGGGTGGCCGACAACGAGTAACTCGGTCATCCCGTCGGGTCCGTTGTAGTTGATGTTCAAGCTCTCGTCGAGGAGATTTTTGCACTCTTCGAACGACCGGCATACTCGGCCACGAGTCGTCAACGCCGGGATCTGTGTGGCGAACACCGATGGATCGTCTGACCCGACCAGGTCGACGGCGAGCGCTATCAAGTTCACGCAGTCGAAGGCGTTCGCGGCGAACAATCCTGGTGGATCGAACGGTCGGTCTTCGTCAGTTGACTGAGCTTGAGGAGCCACGCCCCGGACACGATCGCGCAAGCTGGGGTCGAGTGCTTCGATGCGCTGTGCGCCGGCCGGGTCGCGGAGCTGATCGTTGACGATGACGTCGATCAGCGACCCGAAGTTTGTCTTGCTCAATGCTTCGAGGAAAGCGGTGCCGTCGTCGCTGCCGGCGATCACGACCACGACTTGCGCCCCTGATTCGACGACGTCTCGCGCGATGTCTTCGAGCGTTCCGTCGCCACGTACGAATGGGTAGGTGGCGACGGTCCGGGTGCCTTCGGAGAGTGCGTCGCTGACCGCGGCGGCAAATGGCCGACCGTAGACGTCGTCAACATGGGCGACGGCGATGTTCTGGACGCCCGTTCGTTGCGCGAGGTCGGCGATCGCCAGCGCCTGCAAGGAATCACTTGGTGCTGTGCGGAAGAAGAGTTCGTTGTCGGGGAAGTCGTCGAGCGCCAACGCTGTTGCAGTCGGGGAGCACGACATCACCCCGGCCGACACGAGCGTGTCGAGTTCGTTCAGGGCCGTCAGTGACGATGCCGGGCCGACCACGGCATCGATTTGCGGGTCACTGGCGAGGAGCGCTGCAACACCAGCTGCGCCGCCGTCGCCGAGCCCTTCATCCTGTTCGACGATTCGAATCGACCGGCCGAGCACTCCGCCGGCTGCGTTGATTCGATCGACAGCAATGTTCGACGCCTCGATGAGGCCCTGTCCCATGATTGGGTCCGAGGAGGGCAGCAGCAGGCCGATCGT
>NZ_JBDNIJ010000359.1:0-5579 GCF_041688325.1 Ilumatobacter sp. | reverse complement strand
CCGCCGCGTTGGCATCGCTCCAGATGTCGACCCGATCGTGCTGTACACCACGCCTGTCGAAGTTCCGCAGAAGTGCGGAACAGAACACACAACCCGGACGACAGTACACGACGATGCCGTTCGTTGCAGATGTTGTCATGTCGTTGGAAACCCGGCCCGCTCCACAACGATTCCCACCGGTCAGGCACGGCTCCCGTCCGTTCCGTGTCCACTCAGTCTCCAGGAATGGAGAGACCGTGGTGCGGGTTTCCGATTTATGACCCAAGCAGTCTTTGATGGCATCGTTGTTGCCGACAGCGACAACGTCCGCACCGTCGAGGGGATGGTGTACTTCCCCATCGACGACGTAGCGATGGACCAACTCGTGAGGAGCGAGACGACGAGTCGCTGTTTCTGGAAGGGCAGGGCAACGTACTGGCATGTTCGAGGCGCGGACGCGATCGCGGCAGACGCGGCATTCGAGTACGACCATCCATGGCCACTGGCTCGACGGTTGGTGAGTGGACGTATCGCGTTCTGGCAGGGCGTCGACATCGTCGATGACTAGTTCGCCATTTGGCAACGGCGACGCGTCGTCGCTGTCGCCATTGCCAGAATCGGACCTGGCCAATCAGTAGCGGTCGGGGCGACCCTCGGAGGAGTTCTCGGAAACCTCACCGACAGATTCATTCAAGCAGGATTCTCGACGGCTGGAGCGGTCGTCGACTGAATCTCGAACATCGCCGACCTGGCGCTGCGCATCGATGCAGCGGCGCTGCTCATCTCGCTCATCAGAACACCTCAGCTCCGACAGAGCGGGCCGGCGAGATCTGATTCGCAGTCACCAGATTCGAGGGACCTCAGCTGACGAGAACACCGCGCCCGGTTCGAGGTTCAGAGTCGGAGCCCGATATGCCTCTTCGGGCACGCCGATGTCGCCGAGGTACAACTCCCCGACCAAACTCCGGGCCGTCGACTCGCGAAGACCGAGCTTGGGTAACGCCAATGTCAGTGTTGCCGTCGCCCGAACGACCGGATCGTGGGCGACACCGGTGGTCAGGCTGACACCGGACGGAACATCGAGCGACACGACGACTGGGGCAAGCGAGTTCACGACGCTGATCGCCTCGGCAGCCGCGCCTCGCGGTGAACCATCGAGCGAATAGCCGATCACGCCATCGAGCACCACTTCGAAAGGTGCAAGGTCGATGGCATCGTCGAGTGAGCACCGACGAATGTCGAGCCGCTCGAGGCGAGCGAGTTGGGCGGCCGGCACGTCGGTGAACCGCTCGCTCCCAGCGGTGGTCACGATCGTGACGCCAGCACCCCAGCCGTGCAACCGGCGCGCTGCGACCAGCGCCCCACCACCGTTCCCTCCGGTACCAGCGAGGACGACAACACGTCGATCACGGGGATCACCGTCCAAGAAGCGGACTCGGGTGAGATGCGCGAGATCCCGACCCGCCGACTCCATCATCTGCGCGAGGCCGATGCCGAGCTCATCGATCATGACCCGATCGACCTCGATCATCTGGCTGGTCGTCAACCAGACAAGCGACTCCGGTGCTGCGGGGATCTCCATCTCCTGCGTCATCATCCGGGTGGGCGGCGACTCACCGCGCGCCAGTCGTTCACCGAAGTCACGAAGACGGCCAAGAGAATCGGCTGGCAGGTCAGCTCGCGTTGTCGCAAGGGTTGCAAGGGTCGCCTTGATCCGCTCGTACGCCTCGGCCTCCATGCCGCACCGGCGGCATTCGTCGAGATGCGCTGCGATGCGGCTCGTTCGTTCGTCATCGATGTAGCCATCCAGGTATTCCTGCAGCACCTCGCCGACATGGCGACACGTCATCGAGCCGGGAGCCTGACGACCGAATAGTTTCATGATCCACATCATCACGCTGAGCTCCTCGTGACGAAGCCGGCGCTGTTGCACGCGTCGGTGCGCTCGCCCGATACTGCCGACACCAACCTGTCCTTCGCCATCTCTGGGTCGCGCAGCAACTCTGGACGCCGTTTCCGGTTGTGGTTGGTGTGCGCGTTCCGGAGAATGGTGAGCAGCCACGCTTGCGGGGGTTGCCCGTCGCACCGGTCGATGCCCCGATGGGCCGGGATCAGAGTGTCCTGCACGAGATCCTCGCCCTCGGCGTAGTGCCGCGTCAGCGAGTTGGCGACACCCAGCAGCACTTCGATTTCGGGCGGCGCGAGCCGTCGGAGTTCTGCGGCTTCGACTGATGGTTCGCGCACTTTTGAGAAACCCTACGACACCGAGAGCGCATTCCCGGTCAGACGGATCAGGATCACGCAGACCCGGAATCGATCCGAACGCAAGCGGGTTTCCCCCTCACCGGGTCACCTGACATCGATGTCAGGTGGCCCGGGCCAAGGGACCACATCACGCCTCACTCCTCCCGCAACACTCCTCCCGCAGCGCTCCCACGCCGCCGACCGGACGACTCAACCCTGACCTGGACGCCAAACCGGACGCGCTGCCGATGGCGTACAAGGCACGACGAACCGCACTGATACCGATCGCGATCACGATGGTGCTCACGATGACCACATGGTTCTCGGCCACCGCACTGCTCACTCAACTGCGACTGCGATGGGAACTCAGCTCCGCGACTGCGTCGTGGCGGACGGTCGCCGTCCAACTCGGCTTCGTCGACGTGGCATCGAGAAGGTCGCGGCGTCATGGTCGGCGCGCTGACCATCGGGCCAGCACTCCCCCACGTCGTGAACCTTCTCGGGTCGGTCGCCTGGCAGAGCGTGGTCGTGATGGCATCGATGGCATCTTTGGTCGGCAGCGCGCTCGCCAAGTGGTGGGCACAGGACGGGCCCTATCCATTCCCGCAGACCACATTTGACACGCGCCTGATCCATCGCTTAATTGAACCGCTCGGCGTCCGCCTCGCAACACTCGGCTACTTCGGGCTATGTGCTCACGGTCGCCACGATCTGGCTCGTTCCCGTGATCGAACGAGCCGCCAGATGGGGTTGGGCGTTTGCACTCCTGCTGCTTGGTCAAACCGACGGAACCGACTTCGGGTTCGGTGAACGTCGCACGGGACATCGCCGAGTAGTCCGCGCCCTCGTGGTCTTCACCCAAGATCGAGACGATCGCGATGTTGGCTTGATACATACCGACGTGCGTGAAGAGTCCCTTCCCGGTGACATCACCGACAGCCCACAACTTGTCGCCCGCGACCATGTGGTCGTCGACCTCGACGTTGATCAGGCGTGCGTCTGCGGTCAATCCGACCGTGTCGAGTCCGAGACCACGCACGTTGATCGAGCGGCCCACCGCCATCAACGGACGCTCGGCGCGGAGCTCAGCACCGTCGTCCAGCACGACCATGGTCTGGTCGCCGTCACGACGCAGCTCGACGGCCCGACGCCCCGTGTGGATGGCAATGCCCTCCGTGTTCCAAGATTCCGCCGCGACAGCACTGGCCTCGGGCTCCCCGATCGGCAACACCCGATCGAGCACCTCGACCCCGGCCGCTCTTTGGCCGACACCGCTTCCCGGTTGGTCCAGTAGTCGACGGTGTCGAGACCCGGGATCGGTGGCACGGCCGATGAGGTGCCCGTCGCGATGACGACGCCACGAGATGCCTGAATTCGCTGGTCGCCGACTACAACCGCATCAGGACCAGCGAGCTGGCCCCGAACGAACCGGCCGCCCTAGCGGTAGTTTCCTAGCTAGCTGAGTTGAGTGTCGGATCGTGCCTGCTCAGGGGGTGTTTTCTGGCTGGTTGGGTGTAGTACCTAAGTCAGTGTTTGGGGGCGTAGTCGGCGAGGCCGAAGAGGTCGTAGAGAACCTGTTGTTGGGCGGTGAGGTCGGTGATCATGCGACGTGCTTTGGGCCTCCCGCCGGTCGAGGGGTAGAGCAGCACGGTTTCTTGGATGCCGGCGAGTGTCGTCAGGAGTTCAGTGACGCTCATTGATGTTCCGGCTCGGTCGGCTTCGCGACACATGAGGCGGGCAACGGCGAGGGCGAGCACGCAGTAGAAGGTGTGGACCCGGATTTTGGGGTCGGTCCAGTGATGCATGGGTGAGAACGACACGATGTGGGGGTCTTTCATTTGGCGGAAGTCGTTCTCGACAACTGATTGAGACCGGTACGCGGCGACGACGTCAACGACGGGCCAGGTATCGCGGTCGGTGAACAGAATGCGTTTGCCAAACAACTCGCCAGCGAGAGCGTTGACCGCCTGTTTGTTGAGGGTCCAGGTGAGCCGGAACTCTTTGGGGCTATCGCCAGCGAGGTTCCAGTCGATGACCCGGTTGATCCAGCGGGGCTTGCAGATCGCGGCGATGTCGGCTTCGACCGCGGTGCGTTGTTTGCGGGTGCGGCCCCGCCCGAGACGTGCAGCCAACTCGGTCAGGCGGCGTTCGACCCCGGCGGTGGTTTGCGCGAATCCGCGGAGTTGTTTGGCGTGCAACGTCGGTGAGTGGGTGACGATCAGGCGCCGGTCGGCTCCGAGGGCGGTGCCGCGGGTGTCGAACGCGGTGACACCGGGGTAACGGGTCTCGTCGACCGGACGGTAGCGGCGTGCGGTGACGGCGAGCAGGGTCGGGTGATCTGATGGTGGGAGTGACCCAACGAAATGCAGTGGGCTGTTGTCGATGTGGGTTTGGTTGGTCACCGAGTCTTGGCCAGCGTCATAGACCAGAGTGACGTCGTTGGTGTCGGTGGCGAGTGTTCCCCACCGTTGAACGAGTTCAGTGACCATGTCGGCGAACTGGGTGACATCTGGGCGGTCACCGGCGTAGGCGTGGGAACACAGTGGGATGCCGCCATCGCGGGTGACGACCAAACCGAGCCCGACCAGGCGTAGATCGGAGCGTTTCTGTTTCGCTCGGCCCCGCTGGGCGATCGGGGCGCGATCATTCGCGGTGTCGATGTAGGTCGCGAAGTTCGTCATGTCCAACACCAACGCCGACAGATCCAACCCGAACTCGGCGACCATTCGAGCGCCGATACGCCGTTCGATCTCGACCAGCATGGCGGCATCGATGGAGTCCATTGCCGTCCAGAACCGGCGGTGATCCAACGCCGGCTTGGGCATTGGTATCCACCGATCCCCAGCGGTGGTCGCCCACCAGTCGGCGAAGGCGAGTTTCGAGCACGGCGCCACAACCCGGTTCAACGTTGCGAGACAGATGTACGTGCCGACCGAACCGCCAGCATCGGCGCGGCGGGCGCCGATGACGTCGTCGATGATGCCGGCCACATCGAGGCGCCTCAGCATTGACCAGACTGCTGCGACATCACCGAACCCGAGGTGGCGGGTGCGTTCCGGGACTCCCATCGCGCCGTCCATCGCGGCTTCGATATCGGCGGCTTTGCCCAGGTAGCGCTGGGAGATCATCTTCGGTTTCCCGTCGATCCGGGCCATCTCGCGCAGGTAGTAGTAGGTCTGCCCGTTGACCACCTTATGAACGATCGATCCCATACTTTATGTACTACACCCTGAAGACACCTCGACGCGAACATGGTCGACCTACAAACGCGCTGGTCACAGACCTATTTCAAAAGTTTCTCAACAACACCCCACACGCCGCTCAACGGCCTAGCCAGGAAACTCCCGCTAGCCCAT
>NZ_JBDNIJ010000358.1:0-1447 GCF_041688325.1 Ilumatobacter sp. | reverse complement strand
CAATGCCGTTCAGTTAGGCGATCGGATGGTGGTGATGGGTGGTCCGGTGGGTTGTGGCCAGTCGGCGTGTCGTGCTCGTTTTACATGCCACTTGGAGTACTTGCGTTTGATCAGTCGCGGGTTTGATCGTCGGCGGCGGATCGGGTTGAGCCGGCGACACAACAGGATGAGGGCGTGAGCCCAGCCGTGATCATTCGAGTCCAGAGGGGGGAAAGCCGCGCGCTGGTGACAGCGAGCGGCGACTGATCCGCAAAGCGGCGACGAAAGAGACCCGGTCAGGATCGACAGCGGCTTCGTGCGCAGCGGCGAACATCAAAGTCCGGATCGCGTAGTGGCAACACAGGTGGCCCCAGATCTCCTGCTTCACAAGGTCAGGCGACTTGGATCGCAGCACCGTGCGCGCGCCGCGCTGATGGGTTTTCAACTCGTCGAACGCAGACTCGATCTCCCAACGTTGCGCGTACGCGGCAGCCAACTCGGTCGCCGAAACCTCGTCAGGGTCGAGCAGTGTGGTGAACAATCGGAACGGTCCAGCCTCAACGTTGCGGCCGTCGTCGACGTCGTAATCCACGACACGAATCACGACGTGTTCAGTGTTCAACTTGGTGTTTCTACGGCGTAGCTCCGCGAGCCACGATCCGTCGTCGAGGGTCTCTATCCGCCGCGGTTTGGTGTTGGTCTTGGCCCGCCACAACAGATCCGCCCCAGTCGCGGATGCCTGCTGCCACAGGTCAAAACTGCAGAACCCGCGATCGGCCAGCAAAATCATGCCCGCCTCAAGTCGATCAACGAGGACCTTCGACAACGCCATCTCGGACTCGGCATAGGCCCCAAGTTCGGCGTCGAAGATCGCATGCGTCCCGCACTCGGCCAACGCCACCACCCGGACCTGAGGAAACGCGGAGCGCTCACCCTTGGCCGTTCCCGGCCGACCAAAAAATTCGTCGTTCGCGGTGCTGTCAGCAACATCGAGCATCGTCCCATCAATCGCCACAAGCCGACGACCAGCCAAGAACGACTCCGACGAATCCTCAGTCGCCAACGGCCGAGCGACTCGATCGAACAACGCTTTCACCGGCTCGAACCCCAACCGTGAGCGCGCCTGGAAGATGGCTGACTTCGACGGCAACCGAACCGACTCCACGTCAGGCTCCGACCAAGCCAAACCGTCGGTCATCAAGCCCATCACGTCTTCATAAGAGCCTTCCGAATGCAACGCCATCCCGATCGCGAAATACGCCATTGTCCGAGCCGGCAACGACCGATGACGCTGCTCGGTGCGACCACACTCGGCGATCACTTCATCAACAACGCCAGGCGGGAACACATGCGTCATCAACCCGACCGACACCAGATCCGACAACCGCCGAGGCGACTCCGGCTTTACCCAACCAGCACGAGGCATCCACCCAAACTACACCTCCGCAGTACTAACTGAACGGTATTG
>NZ_JBDNIJ010000067.1:0-11800 GCF_041688325.1 Ilumatobacter sp. | reverse complement strand
TCGGTGTCGACGTGCTTGACCACTGGGGCGGGCCAACTGGTCGCCGTAACAACCCGGAGGCCGAGCAGGTGATGCTGGGCTTGCTCGATGCGTGGCGCACCGCCGGACGCCAGGTTGCCTGGACCCGGCACGACTCGCGCGAGGAAGCTTCCCCGCTGAAGTTCTCCCTGCCCACCGGAGATCAAAAGCCAGGGTTCGAGATTCGTGACGGCGAAATCGTCGTCGAGAAAGACGTCAACAGTGGATTCATCGGCACCTCGCTCGAAGTTGATCTGCGACGCCGGGGAATCAACCGACTGGTCATCGTCGGCTTCTTCACAAACTTTTGTGTCGAGACCACCACGCGGATGGCAGGCAACCTCGGTTTTGACACGTACCTCATCCACGACGGCTGTGCAACGACGAATCGGGTTGGCCTCGATGGCACCGACCATGATGCACAACTCGTGCATGACATGACCATCGCCAATCTGCACGGCGAATTCTGCACCGCAGTCACCGGTAACAACGCACAGGGGTTACTGATCGGCGACGCCAACGAGATTGAACGGGTACAAGGCAATGAATGACATGAATGACATGAACGACCCGGCAACAACCGTCGGCGTGTCGTCGTCGTCGAGCACGCTGCGCCGCGTCGCGATGAGGCACCCAAGGGCGATCCTCGTCGCAGATCACGAACGCTGGCACTACACGAAGCCGATCAACCCCGATGCGCTCGTTGAGCAGTACGAGGTGTTCGCTCGACTCGTGGCCGACAGCGGTGTACAGATCGAGTGGCTGCCCGAGATCGACGACGACCTGGCCGACTCTGTCTTCACCTACGATCCGTCGTTCGTTGTTCCCGGTGGAGCGGTGATCCTGCGACCTGGCAAGCTGCTGCGCGCCGGCGAGGCCGACTTGCACGAGCGGTTCTATGCATCGATTGGAATACCGGTGCTCGGTCGTATCGAGGAGCCTGGGACGTTCGAGGGCGGCGACAGTTTTTGGCTCGACAACACGACGCTTGCCGTGGGCCGCGGTTTCCGCACGAACCAGTCAGGCATCGAGCAGATGGCCGACCTCTTGGGCCCGGTCGGCGTCACGCTCGAGGTCTATGACCTGCCGTATCATCTCGGCCCCGAGGCATGCCTCCACCTCATGTCGGTTGTCAGCTCACTCGACAGCGATCTGGCCCTGGTGCACACGCCGTTGTTGCCGACAGCGCTGTACCAGCGGATGATCGAGATGGGTTACACACTGCTGGAAGCGCCTGCTGCCGAGTTCGACGCGAGCCTCGGGCTGAACTTGAACGTGCTTGCCGTGGCACCGCGCCACGTGATCGCCGTCGACGGCTTCCCGGGCACGTTGCAGTTGATGCGCGACGCCGGATGCGAAGTGCAGACGTTCATCGCCGACGAACTGTGCATCCCCTGCGAAGGCGGCCCCACCTGCCTGACTCGGCCAATCCTGCGCGACTGACGGTCACACTGTGTCAGGCACAGTGTGACCGCGAGATCAGCTTGCGCTGAGAGCGCGATGAGCGAGAGAGTTGCGAAAGGGGCCTGACCCCATGCGTAACTCTTTAGCGGGCGGTGCGCTCGTGGACGAGGTCGACGACGGCCTGCAGGACGCCGGGGTCGGAGTCCTTGTGGACACCGTGGCCGAGATTGAAAATGTGGCCGGGGTGGCCGGCGTTGTCTGCGAGTACTGCCTCGGCACCGGGCAGCGCAGCATCAGCTCCGGCCAACACGAGCGACGGGTCGAGGTTGCCTTGCACAACGAGATCGTCGCCCAGGCGGGCCCGTGCGTCGGTGATCGTGGTGCGCCAGTCGAGGCCGAGGACCTGGTTGCCGACGGTGTTCATCGACTCGAGGAGATGATCGCAACCGATTCCGAAGTGGATGCCGGCGACGTCGGGGTGGCGCTCGATCAGTTCGGTGAAGACACGCTGGGAGTGGGGGAGCACGAAGTGCTCGTAGTCGGCCTTACTGAGTGAGCCGGCCCACGAGTCGAACAGCTGGAAAGCACGTGCGCCATGTTCGAGTTGTGCGTCGATGAAGGTGATCGCGCTCGTCGCGAGCCGCTCCATCACGTCACCGAACAACACCGGGTCGGTGTGCATCATTGCCTTGGTGTAGCGGTAGTCCTTCGATGGGCGACCTTCGATGAGATAGCTGCCAACGGTGAACGGCGCACCGGCGAATGCCAGCAACGGAACGTCGCTTGGGAGTTCTTTGACCAGCAGGTCGACCGTGTCGATCACGTAGCTGATGTCGTCGTAGTCGAGCGGGCGGAGCCGGTCGAGGTCGGCGCGACTGCGGAATGGCTGATCGGCTACTGGCCCGAGGCCGGGTTGGACGTCGATGCCGAAACCGACGGCATGTGGCGGGACCACGATGTCGCTGTAGAGCACGGCAGCGTCGACGCCGTAGCGGGTCACCGGCTGCAATGTGATTTCAGCCGACAACTCGGGCTGCTTGATCGCATGCAGAATTGACCCCTCACCACGCACCTCGTGGTACTCGGGAAGCGAACGCCCAGCCTGGCGCATGAACCACACCGGTGTGTGCCGGGCCTGTTCGCCATTGGCAGCGGCCAAGAAAGGTGCCTTTTCATTCATGTATTGGCGAGGATATCGGGCCGGACGGCACAGCTGCCAGAGTCGCCTTCGCCCAGATACTTCGGTAGCATTTGCGGACCAATTATGACGCACCAGCATCCTGACATCGCTGACGAGCAGGCGTACATCGAGCACGCCTACGACTGTCTCGAAACCAGCCGCAAGGCGGCATTCCGTATCCGCACCCTCAACGAGGCGAGCATGGGCGGAACCTTCCAGGCGCGCTTCGAACGCAACGCATTCGACGCGCAACTCGTCCGGCGCCTCGAAGAACTCGAACTCGGTACTGCTTCGCTTGTGTTCGGGCGGATCGATCGCTACTCCGATTCCCCCGGTCAGACCGAGGCGTTCCATATCGGCCGTCTTGCGATCGCTGACGAGGACCGTGAACCGGTCGTCGTTGACTGGCGTGCACCGGTCTCCGAGCCCTTCTACCGGGCGACCGGACGCGACCAGATGGGTCTTGCTCGGCGTCGGCACTTCATAGTCGAGAGCAAGAAACTGCTGGGCATCGAGGACGAACTCTTCGGTGAGGGGCGCCTCGGCCTCGGCCACGACGATGGTCTGGCCGATACCGAGGGCAGTGGCGTCGTGCGCGCCAGTGACACAGGCCTTCGAGGTCACTCGACGCTGCTCGCTGCGCTCGAAAAGGGTCGCACGGGAACACTCGGCGACATCGTCGCCACTATCCAGGGCGAGCAAGACGAGATCATCCGCTCACCGCAGCACGGCGTGCTCGTCGTGCAGGGTGGCCCCGGCACCGGTAAGACGGTCGTTGCGCTGCACCGTGCGGCGTACCTCCTGTACACGCACCGATTCCCGCTTGAAGACCAGGGCGTTCTGGTGATCGGGCCGAACCGCGTGTTCCTGCGCTACATCGAACGCGTCTTGCCGTCGCTCGGCGAGGCCGGAGTCAAGCAAGCGGTGTTGGCCGACCTCATCCCGGGCGTCGAGTTTCGACGAGCCGACGAGCCGGGTGACAGCCGCGAGGCCATCAAGCTCAAGGGCGAAGATCGCATGAGTGATCTCATCGACAATGCGATTGCCGATCGGAAACGAGCGTTGCGTGACGATCTCGAGATGCCGTTCCGGGCCGGTTACGTCCGAATCAGGGCCAGTGAAACAGCACGGATTGTCAAGAACGCACGTCGTCGGTTCAAGCGCCACAACGCCGGTCGCCGTGCCGTCGAGGGCGAGTTCTGGATGGCGCTCGCCGATTCGTACCGTGACCCCGAGATCGGCGCGCGTGACGTAAAAGACGCGCTACGCGGCACTGAAGAAGCTCGTCGGGCGCTCGACAGGATGTGGCCGATCCTGTCGCCGGCGCAGTTGCTGCACGACCTGTTCGGTTCGCGTGGACTCCTCAAACTGGCTTCCCGCGGCGTGATGACCGAGGCCGAAGCGCTCTCGTTGTACCGCCGTCGTTCGGCGTCAGTCGATGACGTTCGATGGACTGCGGCCGACGTGGCGATGCTCGACGACGTTCGCGATGTACTCGGACCGAAGCCTGGCAAAGGCGGCAAGGTCGACGTGCTCGACGAAATCCGGACCTATGGCCACATCGTGATCGACGAGGTGCAAGACCTCACGCCGATGCAGTTGAAAATGGCGACTCGACGGTCGCTGAACGGCGCCATGACGATCGTCGGCGACCTTGCGCAGGCCACTGGCCCGCTCGCCCCTGACGAGTGGGACGACATCCTGCGGTACCTGCCCGATCGCAGGCCCGCACGGGTCATTGGACTGTCGGTCGGTTATCGCATCCCCGGCCAGATCATGGAACTTGCTAACCGGGTCATGGCGGTCGCTACTCCGTCGCTCCGGGCCCCCGATTCGGTCAGGCTCGGCGACGTGCCGCCGAGCATTGTTCGGGCCTCGTCGGCCGACCTGCTCGCCAAGACCGTGGCGACCGAAGTGCAGGCCATGGCCGACGCGATTCCGGGCGCCAGTGTCGGCGTCGTTGCGCCTGATGGGATGATTGAGGAACTGTCCGAAGCGCTCACTGCGGCCGGAATCGATCACGGCACCGCCACCCGAACCGGCCTCGAAGCGGGCGTTACGCTCGTGCCGGTCAGCGTCGTCAAGGGTCTGGAACTCGACGGCGTGGTTGTCGTCGAACCGGCAGGCATTGTCGACAGTATTGAGCATGGCCTCCGTGCTCTGTACGTCGCGCTCACCCGCAGTACACAGCGACTCACTGTCGTGCATGCTGCCGACCTCCCCGACGCCATCGCCGCTCAGCACTAGGGTCGGTCCCGTGGGTATGACGGGATTCGGATACGGAGAGTTCGGCGCGTGGTATGACGCGTACCGTTTCGAGGTGCTCGAGCCGACGCTCGTGGTCGCAATGGAATCGCTCGAACATCAACTGGTCGAGCAGCTCACCGATCGAGACGTAGCACGTCTGCGCAGTATCGGTGGCCGGGTCAAGTCGAAGCGGCGCACCTGGCGCAAGCTCCGCCAACCGAGATACCGAGACCAAATCAACTCGGTCGACGACATCCCGGCGGTGATCGACGACCTTGTTGGCCTGCGGGTCACATGCACCAACCTCCGCGACCTCGACATGGTGCAGGTCGCGCTCGACGGATTGCCGAAACAGCCGAGCGCCAAGCGGCCGCTGTCAATCGACGAGTCGTCCGAACGGGATTACGTCGAGTCGCCGAAGGAGTCGGGCTACCGCGGTTGGCACGTCAACCTCAGGCTGCTGCGCGAATCCACGTCGGTGACCTGTGAATTACAGGTGAGGACGCTGCTCCAAGACAGTTGGGGTGAGTTGACTCACGAAGACTCCTACAGCAAGGCCGGAGAGTTGCCGCCGCTCGTCGAGATCCTGTCGAAACGGATGGCTGACCTCTTGGCCACGCTCGATGACATTGCCGAAGACCTGCGGAGCGAACTCGACCGAATCGACGAGGCAGCTGTCGATGGAGCCGACGATCACCCGGACGAGAGCCACGTTGACGAGCGTGACCTGTCCGCGATCGAGGCCGACGCTGCTGAGCTACTCGCCGACCGGTGGCACACGCTCGACCGTCCGACGGAACTGTCGAGCCTTGCTTGGGAACTGCAGAAAGAATTCGGCGCCGAGGTCAGCGACGACTGGTTCGGCCACCGCAGCTTCAAACGGTTTCTTCGACTGGCGCTGCCCGCTGCTGAACTCAGCACCGGCCGGCAGGTGTACCTGCTTCCACCGCCAGAGCCCGAGGCTGTGCCTGACACCGAGTCAGCAACGGCAGCACCCGAGGTCGAAGCGCCGCGTGAGGCGGACGAACTGCGTCGAGCTGACCGAACCTTCCCGGTGCTCAGAACTGAGCAGTGGGTCAGAATCTATGAACAGCTGGCCGAAGCATGGCGGCGGCTCGGCACTCGGACGCCGAGCACGCGCACGATCAACGAACTGACCCGCAGCGCACGCGACAGTGCTGCAGCCACTGGCGAGCCTGTGTCTCGGCGACACCTCGATTATGTCGCGAAGGTCGTTGTGAGCAACAGCGATGCGGGTGAACCGCTCGATTCAGTAGCGATCGCTGACGCGTTCGCAGCGGCGACGCTGCAACGCCTCGTCGATCTTCGAGTCATCGCCCAGTCGTCAACGAAACGCAAACGAGCGATCAGGGATTGGCTGGGAGCGTCACACCCAGGTCAGACCAAAACGTGACGTTTAATCGTCGCCAGTGAACTGGTCGACGAGGTCGGTCAGCAATTTGAATGCTTTGTCGGCGTCTGCTGGCCGGGTCCGCTCGACGGCAGTGCGTGCCATGTCGACGGTGGTGCCGATCCCATTGACGAGTTCGGGCCGATCGGCAGCGATCTCGGGGCGAATGCGATCCCAGATTTGCACGATGGTCTCGAGTGCCTCGTCGTCGCCTTCGCTCTGCACGACGAGTTCGCTGAGGCGACTCATCTCAATCGCCATCTCGGGCAGCAGGTCGCTGGCTGAGCCGGTGAGTGCGACCGTGGTCTCGGGCGTGTTGGCGTCGACGATGACGCCACCTTCGATCGGCTCGCCGCTTTCCAGTGCTGGTTCGGCTCCAACGGGTACGTTCGTGACGTCGACCGTGGTGGGGCCGCCAGCGGCAGGTTCGGGATCGTTCACCGTGGTGGCGCACGCGCTCAACATCAATGCGCCGCCGAGGGCGGCAACAACCAGTTGGTTCACGCGGTGACCAGAATCCGTTCGCTGGCGAACGCACCAAGGCCGATGTGGCGACCATCGATCTCGACAGTCAGTGTGCCGTCGGGCGATGCTGCAGTGACGATGCCCGTGTTGCCGGGCTGGATGGCGGATGCTTCGAGGAATTCCAGCAGGCCCGGTTCGAATTCAAGCTCTTCGGTGATGCGACGCACCGTGAACCCATTGCCAACTTCGATCTCGGAGAGCGGCCCCGAGTCGGGTGCAGCTTCGTAGGCGGAGCCTGGGATTGGATTGCCGTGCGGGCAGGTGGTGGGATCGCCGAGAAGTTCGGTCATCGCCACTTCGACCGAGTCGCTGATGATGTGCTCCCAGCGGCCGGCTTCGTGGTGCGCTTCGGCCCACGACAACTTTAAGACGTCGGTCAGGAATCGCTCGGCCAGACGGTGACGACGGACCACCTGTTCGGCGAGACGCATACCCGCAGTCGTGAGCACGATTGCTTTGTCAGCGGTGATCAGGCCCTCGGCTTCGAGCCGCTTCATCATTTCGCTGACCGCCGGGCGGCTGACCTGTAAGCGTTCGGCAATGCGCGCTTGAATGACGTCGAGGTCGTCTTCCTGCAGCTCGAAGATGCACTCGCAGTACTCCTCAAACGCCGGATGATGTTCTCCAGGACTGGGCATGACTCTGAGTGTACCGAGGTCTCGGGTGCCCGTCTTAACGAGCTCACTGGTTGATGATCAGCGTGTCGACGTCAGTCACGTTGGTTCAGCGCTGGATCCGTCGCAGCCAGCTCTCGGCGTATCGGAGGCGGCGGGCGAGTTGATCGTTGGTGGCGCTGGCCACGCGGGTGACGCCCGCAAGATTGTTCATTTCGCCCTGCACCCGTGCATGGTTCCACCCGGTGATGTCGACGAGCCGTTTGGCGACGTGCGCATTGCGAGTCCGGAGGTCGTCCTTGATCTCAGCGACGCTCATCGACCCGTGAGGAATCAGGCCGGCGGCTGTGGGGATTTCCGGCAGATCGAGCCCGAGTGTTGGGTCGTCTGCAAAGAATGGGTCCGGCGGGTCGGGCTCGTCGTCGTACGCCACCATGCCGAGGTCTGCGGGGGAAAAGTTCAGCTCGAAGTCGATCCCATCGAGATGCTTGCCGTCTTCGCCGACCGTGTGCATCGTGATGGCGGTGACTGTCGAGGCAACCACGGAGAACAACGACATTTGCTCCATGTCGTCCCCGTGAACCTGGTTCTCCAAACCACCGTCAGGTTGGAAGTCGTCATCATCGCCTTTGCCCGGCGGGCGGAGCACGTGGCGGCGGGCCTCAGCGATGGTAAATGCGTGGGCGCGGAGGCGCGGGTCGTCCGGGATGTAGACGTACGCCTTCTGGCTTGCTCGCCCAGCCTGCCAGCGCACGAAACGGCCGACCGCCTGGCGGAAAAACAGCTCGGTCGACGTCGTAGTGGCGAACACTCCCACGCGCAATCGCGGGATGTCGACGCCTTCGGAGACCATCCGGACCGACACCAGCCAGGGGCGATCGTTCTCGCTGAACTCGGCGATCTTTTTCGACGCACCCGGGTCATCGCTGACCACGACGTCGGCCGGAACGCCGAAGCGGTCGCGCAGCAGAATGGCGATGTGTTGCGCATGCTCTTGGTCGGTCGCGATCACCAGCCCACCAGCGTCGCGTTGCTCAGAGCGGATGACCCGGAGCTGGTCGTTCGCCTTTTTGAGCACGGCCGGCATCCACTCGCCCTCAAGGCTGAGTGCCGTGCGCAAGCGCATCGACGACTGGTCCTTGGTCAACTCGTCTTGGAAGTTTGCTGACACGGTGTCGCCGGATGGCGACGTCCACTCCATCTCGCCATCGACGCGCGGGAAATAAACCGGCCGGACAACGCCGCCGTCGCGGAGCGCGTCGGCGTAGCCGTACGTGTAGTCGGCGTGAGCAAGTTCTCCCTCGGCGGTGTTGTCGTACCGGACGAACGGGATTGGTGCAGCGTCGCTCCGGAACGGCGTGCCCGACAGCGAGAGCCGCTTGTGCGCGTGACCGAATGACTTTCGGACACCCTCGCCCCACGCCTTCTCGTGGCCGGCGTGGTGGATCTCGTCGAGGATCACGAACGCTCCGGCCGAGAGCCCTGCCAACTTCTTCGCGGCCGCGCCGATCGCGAGTTGCTGGTAGGTGGTGACGAGGCCGTGCATGTCGCGAGCGAGGCCGTCGCCCGGTGACCAGTCCGGATCGAGCTGGAGGCCCATCCGATGCGCAGCTCGTGACCACTGCACTTTCAGGTGGCTCGTCGGTGCGACGACGATCAGCGGGCGGTTCTCATCAGCCAATGACGCTCGGGCGCAGGCAAGGGCAAACGTTGTCTTTCCAGCGCCCGGCGTGGCGACCGCCAGGTAGTCGGGCCCCGTCGTGGCACGGAAGAGATCGAACGCGGCGCGCTGCCACGGGCGGAGGATGACGGTCGACATGAGCGGATCCGAGTGTGTCGAATCACGCTGCGCGCCGCAACTCCCCGGCCCGAACGACCGAAAAATTGGTTCATGACCGGGTTCATGACCGGAGCGCGCTTGTGTCTGGCCGCTGTGTAGAGTCGACAACGTGACCGACCAGAGCTGAACCCATCGTCCGTTCGCTCTCCTGAAAGGCGCCCTCATGGCTGCTTCGCTCGTCACCCGCTCCCTGACTCTCTTGCGCGGTCCCCTGATCGTCCTCGACCAGATCGACCTGACGCTCTCGCCTGGCGACCGCGTCGGGCTGATTGGCCCCAATGGTGTGGGTAAGTCGACATTGTTGGCAGCGCTTGCCGGGCGGATCGAGATCGATGACGGCCGAGTTGAACGGATGCCGCGCACTTCCAACGTCGGGTTGCTCCCACAAGAACCCGAGCGTTCAACCAGCGAGACGGTCCGTGAGTTCCTCGGCCGTCGAACGGGGGTCACCGAGGCACAGACAACCCTCGACGTCACGACCCAGGGCCTCGCCGAGGGAGTAGCCGGCGCTGACGATGCGTACGCCGATGCACTCGACCGCTGGCTGGCGCTGGGAGCGGCCGACTTCGAGGCCCGCGTGGGCGAAACCTGGGCGTCGCTCGGCCTCGACGAACGACTCCTCGAGCAACCGACCGCCACGCTGTCGGGAGGCGAAGCGGCCCGGTCGTCGCTTGCCTCCTTGCTGCTCTCGCGCTTCGACATCGTGCTGCTCGACGAACCGACCAATGACCTCGACATCGACGGCCTTGCTCGGCTTGAAGAGTGGGTGCTCGGCCTGGTTGCGCCGCTCATGGTGGTCAGCCACGACCGCACCTTCCTCGAACGGACCGTTACTGACGTCGTCGAGATCGACCATCACACACACCAGGCGTCGTGGTTTGCCGGTGGATGGCAAGCGTTTATTGCCGAGCGTGAATTGGCCAAGCAGCACGCGCAAGATGCATACGACGAGTTCGACGGCAAGCGACAGAACTTGTTGAACCGAGCGCAGCGCGAGCGCGAATGGGCGTCGCAGGGGCAGTCGAAGGTCCGCAAGTCGGGAGAGACCGACAAGTTCATCAAGAGCTTCAAGATGAATCAGACCGAGCAACTCGCCGGCAAGGCAGCGCGCACCGAGAAGGCAATCTCTCGGCTCGACTCGGTCGAAGAACCACACGAGCAGTGGCAATTACAGCTCACGATCCCGACCGCTGAACGAAGCGGTGACGTCGTCGCCGAAGCTCGCGGTGCCGTTGTTGAACGTGGCGACTTTCTGCTCGGCCCGATCGATCTGTCGATTGCCTACGGCGATCGGATCGCGCTCGTCGGCGCGAACGGAGCCGGCAAGACAACGCTGATCAACCTGCTCCTCGGACGGCTCGAACCGTCGGTGGGTTCAGTGCACCTCGGCCGCAGCGTGCAGGTCGGTGAAATCGAGCAGGCCCGCTCGCACCTGCTTGGCGACGCCACACTTGTTCGAGCCTTCATGGACGCCGCTGCGGGCACTGCCTCGGCGGAGACGGTCGCGGACACCCGCACGCTGCTCGCGAAGTTCGGTCTCGGCGCCGAGCACGTCAACCGCCCCGTCGAATCGCTGTCGCCGGGGGAACGAACTCGTGCGTCGCTCGCCCTACTCATGGCCACCGGCGCCAACCTGTTGGTGTTGGACGAACCGACCAACCACCTCGATATCGAAGCGATCGAGCAGCTCGAACAGGCCCTCGACACCTTTTCCGGCACGGTCCTCCTCGTCACCCACGACCGGTCGCTCCTCGAACGAGTTCGCCTGACCAGGACATGTCGCCTCTCGAACGGTGCGATCACCATCGAGTCGTGACGGGCGAACTCGGGCCCTGAACTCGGGCTCTGAACTCGGGCTCTGAACTCGGGCCCTGAACTCGGATGGGCTGTGACAGCCGGTGGATAGTCTCGCCGTATCGCAGATCATGAGGCCCTCCAGGCGTTTTCGCCGGCAGTCCGAGATTGGTTCGCGAGCTCGTTTCCGGCGCCGACGGCTCCACAGATTCAGGGCTGGCCGCACATTACGGCGGGCGAACACACGCTGATCTGCGCCCCGACTGGCTCTGGCAAGACGCTTGCGTCGTTCCTTTCGTCGATCGATCGGTTGACGAACACGCCGCGACCCGATGAGCGATCGCACCGCACCCGGGTGCTGTACATCTCACCGCTGCGTGCGTTGGCGTTCGACATTGAAAAGAACTTACGTGCTCCGTTGAAGGGCATCGAGTTCGCCGCTGAACGCTTGGGTGAGGGCTTCACTGCCCCTGAAGTCGGGATGCGCACGGGCGACACGCCATCAAGCGATCGACAGAAGCTGATTCGTCGGCCGCCCGACCTGCTCATCACCACCCCCGAGTCGCTCTACCTGATGTGTACGTCGGCGGCCCGCGAGACGCTCGTCGGCGTGGAAACGGTGATTGTCGACGAGATCCACGCGATGGCCACGACCAAGCGCGGCGCCCATCTTGCGCTCACACTCGAACGGCTTGAGCTGATCACTGACAAGCCACCACAACGGATTGGCCTGTCTGCCACCCAGCGGCCGCTCGAAGAGATCGCCG
>NZ_JBDNIJ010000357.1:0-3087 GCF_041688325.1 Ilumatobacter sp. | reverse complement strand
TTGGCTCGCAATTCCGGGAGTCGCCCTGGTCGGATTTCTCGTCATCTCGGTGCATCACTTCGGACAGAGCGACCTTGCTCACCTCCAGATCGACCGCTGGCATCAGCTGGCAATCCAGCTGTCACGCGGGCTCTTCTTGGTCGGCCTGGTACTGGTTGCCAATCTCACCACCGTCGCCCCGGTAATCGAGCGGATGGGCGGATTTGATCCGACGTCGTGGCCGTGGTTCGCCGGACACACAGCCCTCTGGTCAGCGGCGCTGGTCGGTCAACAACTCGCTGTCGGGCTTTTCGTCGCACCGCACATCAGCGATCGGGCAACGGTCAAGCGCGAGGTCATCACCATCGTCTCCTTGACAGCGTTGCTCGTTGCCGCCGACCCACTCATCGGGTTCGCGGTCTATTTCGGCTTATGGCACTCACTGAACCACCTCAACGTTCTCGCCGACGTTCTCGGACACCGCACCGGCTCGACTGCGTTGAGCCCAAGGGAACTCGCCCGCATCGCCGCCCCGCGCAGCGCCGTGTCAATCGCTGCGCTGGCGATACTCATCGGTGGCGCACAGTCCATCGGCCAAACCGAGTTGATTGTCCCGATCACGCTGGTCTTCGTCAGCATGCTGACCCTGCCGCACATGATTGTGGTCGAACGGCTGTGGCAAACGAACTCGGCGTTCCCGGTCAGGCAACTGGGAGGGTGAGGTTGTTGAGCTCATCGAGGTGAGCGCCCGGGTCACGTCAAAGTCAGGAAATGACAAGGCCGGTGACGTCGCCATACTCAAGCACCGTTTCGGTGAACTCGCAGCCGTCGAACACACTGTTCGACAGGTCGGCGTCGTAGAAGATGCAGCCCACGAATTTGCACTGCTCGAAACGCACATCGGTTGCCGCCGAGTCGTTGAAGTTCACGTTGTCGAAGGTGCATGCCCGGAACACCGACCGACTCAGGTCTGCCTCGGCGAACTTGGCGTCATTCATCACCACGTAGGACCAGCGGCTATCACTCAGATCCGCCCCCTCCAGCGACAGTCCCCGACAGGCGACCCCTTGGAACTCGGCAGCCTCGAGATGGGCCCCTCGGAACGAGCACCGGTCAAGGCCAGTGTCGACAAAATGGGCGCCGGTGAACACGCTCGAGACGAATGCCACGTCGCTCAGATCGATGTCGCTCAGGGTGGCTCTGGCGAAGTTGGTCTGGTTCAGCAGCAGCGGAACTTTCGAACACTGGATCTCGCTCCACTCCTCGGCGCCCTCCCAGAGGGCCGAGATCTGAACGATCGTGTCACGCCAAAACTCGTCGTCGAGCACAACGCCGTCGAGAACGACCCCTTGGAGGCGACATGTCGACAGCCAGAATCCAGGAACGTTGCTCTGCGACAGGTCTGCTCCGCTCAGGTCGAGTGAGTGCAGCCGTGCTCCTAGCAGATCGAGCCCCGACAGGTCGGCGCCGACGAACATCACCCGTTGGCCGATAGGCAGCTCTTCGATCTGGGAATTGAACTGCTCGACATCATGCAGCAGGAGTTCGCGCCACTCGGTCATCCCGGCCCGGCCCCTTGCTCGGCCTGCGCCTTTTCCTTCTTGTAGATCGCAGCAACGGTCGCACCGAGCTTGATCGTTGCGGCCTTGACTTCGGCCAGGTCGTTCGCATTGGTAAACCAGAACGCCGAATCCTGCCTGTGGACCGCTTCCGGATCCTTTCCGGCAGCGCCCGCTTTTTCCTTCACCGAATCGGCACCGATCTCGTAGAGGTCGTCGTAGTCGCTGATGTTCTCGGCTGCGTCCTGACCGATCAACTCCGTGGCGGCATCCTTCTTGCCCTGGTCGGGCTCGTTCTGCAGCGCCTCGAGCTTCTTCGCGGCGCCCTGTTTCCCGTAGACGGTGTGCAGCACCGCACCTTGCGTGGCGTAGACCTCATTTGCGTAGGTCAGCCCGCGGGAGATCTCGTTGTGCATGAAGAGCAACTCAGCCTCGATCGCCTCAGGGGAAGAACCTTCCACCGTCCGCAGCATCTTGATCCTCAGGCGCAAAGCCTTCACTCTGAGGACGATCTCTTCGTAACGCCGGTTGGAGGCCTGCATCTCGTTCGCCTCGTGGGCGAGGTGGTCCTTACCATGGTCTGCGAACGCACTCTGCTGCTGGCGCGTTTCGTAGTCGAGTGCTGTCTCCATCTCAGCAACGGTGGCGGCGACATCGTTGCGGAACGTCGTGTACTCGGCGTCGGCGACAGCGAACTTCTTGGCCATCTCCGTGCGCTGTGGTTCGGTGTCGGGTCCTCGCCGAGCCCGGCCACGAGGGTCTGTTTGTAGGTATCCCAGTCGGACTGGTCCATGTTGCGACGGATCTTCACCATCGACCAGATCTCGTTCTGATCGTCCTTCTTCTTCTGGCCAACCTCGCTGAGTTCGCCACCCTCCTCGGTGGGCTTGATTTTGTATTCGCCACCTGTGCTGGCCACCTGTTTCCCGCCGAACATCCAGTCGGAGGAATACACGTTGACGTCGAGCAGCGCCCCGGGCTCCGTGCCGTAAAGGGCCCGGAACTCACGGTTGATCATGGCGAGCCCGATTTCGGTGTTCTCGCCCTTCGCGGAGAGGTCGATGTCGGAGGTGACCGATTCCGAGCCGACCGCCTCATTGAGCCCGAAGTTGGCGCCGAGACCATCGCCTTTCGCGTTGTTCAAGGGGTTCAGAACATCGGCGAAATCCGTCGACCGTTGCTTGTGGCGCTCCACCTCTTCGATGATCTTGGGCTGGACGTCATGAACAAACGCGTCTCACATTCGCCCGCGCATGTCGACCATGGCCTGCATCAACTTGATACCGACATCGTGGCTCGGCCTGACGTGCTCCTTCGGCAGGGGCCACTGGTTCATAGCGAGGCAGGCCTTTGCCTTGAACCAGTTCGCTTCGAATGGTCCGCGGAGCATGTCGAGCAGCACTCCGTCGTTCGTGGCCCAGGATTCATGGCTGACCGCTGCGCTGAGCGCCAGCTCGGACAACGTTGTTGGCGACGCGACAGGGAGCAGTTCGTCATGACCACCATCAACAGCGCCACCATCAACAGCGCCACCATCACCACCGCCACC
>NZ_JBDNIJ010000356.1:0-11812 GCF_041688325.1 Ilumatobacter sp. | reverse complement strand
CGGTGATCACGAGTGAGTAGTGGGTATACCTGACGACCCCGGCGAGCTCAGCGAGCATGATCTCGTTGAGGACCGGGTTGATGTCAGTGGTGTCGATCAGTGTGTCAACCATGAAGTTTGATGTCGCTTTCGACGCAGTTCGGGGCGTTCGGATGGATTCGGATGGATTCGGATGGATTCGGACTAACCGTCAGGTGCTGACGAGAATGCGTTCGCTCGTGAAGGGGGCGATACCGATGAAGCTCTCGCCCACTCGGACCATGAGCGTTCCGTCGGGTGATATGGATGTGACGCTGACTGCCTCACCCGGCTGGATCGCCGACGCTTCGAGAAACTCGAGGAGGCCAGGGTCGAATTCGAGTTCTTCGGTGATGCGACGGACGACCACAACCTGACCGACTTCGGTTTCAGACAGTGGTTGCAGAACGGCAAGTTCGTACGCCGATCCGGGGATCGGGTTTCCGTGCGGGCAGGTCGTCGGATGGCCAAGCAGCTCGTCCATTGAGCGTTCGACGGACGCGCTCATCACGTGCTCCCACTTCCCTGCTTCGTGATGCGCTTCTGCCCAGGACAGGTGCAAAACGTCGGTGAGGAAACGCTCAGCGAGGCGGTGTCGGCGCACTGTGCGCTCGCCGAGCCGCTCTCCCTCCGGTGTCAGTCGGATCCCACCGTCCGTAGCGACGAGCCCTCCGCCTTGGAGCCGCTTGATCATCTCGCTGACCGCCGCGCGACTGACATTGAGTCGCTCGGCGATACGAACCTGAGCGATTTCAAGATTGTCTTCACCAAGTTCGAAGATGCACTCCCAGTACTCCTCGAATGCGGGGTGGAACTCGCCGGGCGTTGCCATCACTCGAACGATAGCGAGAAGATCCTCGGTTTGTAAGGCTTACCTAACTTCTTCCGTCAATAGGGTTTATGTACGGCTCGGCAACGATTTCACCCCGCAACAACTGCAGGCCGTGTCATCCGCTTGTCCAGGATGCCATCGAGCGCCGAGTCGGAGCCGCCCATACCATCAGCAGCGATCACACAAAGGACAGCATCGCCCTGGACACCTGGACAGGAAGCTCTAGGCTTGACACTGTTGTGATTGATGAAGAAATTGACTACGCCGCACGGCATCGCCGCCGTCGCCGTCAACGGATCGGCGCCGCCATGGTCGCTGCAGGGTTCGCAGCAGCCACAATCATCCCCTCGCTCTCAGCGATTTTCTAAGCCAGCGTCCCGTCCCGATCAAGTCAGCTGGTATCGACGGCAACGTTCCCAGTCAGGGCGCTGGAGCGAATGCGATGTCGGGCTCGTCGTCGCCAGACGGCGTGGCCAAGCCCGGATAGAAGACGTCGAAGTCGCCAAGCATCTCATCAAGCGGGAGATCGTCGTAGCTGCCCCGCTCGGCCACGTACTCCATGTGCCGACGGCCGGTTTGATCGAACGGATGCATCAGGGCATCGTCGGTGCCATCGAAGTCGAGCACCTTCACACCAAATCGGTCGCACAGTTCCATGTTGAATGCCGAGCTGACCTTGAACCACCGGTCACCGAGCAGCAGTTCGCTGTATCCGTGCCAATAGAACACGTCGGTGCCCATTCGCTCCGAGAGCTTCTCGGTCGTCAGGTGATTGCGAACGTCAGCAAATCCCAGCCGGGCGGGGATACCAGCACGCCGAGCGGCAGCGGTGAGTAACACTGCTTTAGGTACGCACCAGTTCGACGAGGTCCCGGCAATCGAGCTCGCGCGATAGTCATCGCTTGCTCGGCTGATGTTGTAGGGGTCGTAACGAATGCCGTCGCGAACGGCTCGGAACAGCACGACAGCCACAGCCGTGGGGTCACTTGCAGAAACGCCATCGAGTGCACGATCGACGAATCCGCCCACTTCGGCGCTGTCTGAGTCAATGAACCAAGTAGCTGCAGTGAGCGAATCATTCGTCATTTCAGTCGCCAAGCAGGTCTTCGAGGCCGAGCTCCTCGATCACTCGACCACAACGGCGACTCATCGTGTCGACAAGTGCGAATTGCCGCGGGTCATCGAGGTCCATGCCGCGTGCCGCGACGATCGGGTACACGAGGCAGAACAGCGCAGCAACTCGGTAGTTCTCCCAGAGGCCAGCGGTCTCGCCTTCAGAGACCCCGGCGGCATGCAGGCCAGCAACGTAGCGATCAAACAGCGCACGCTCGTTGGCCGCTGCCACGTCGGGGAGCAGGCTCTGCGTGACGAAGTAGGCGAGGTCATATGCGCCGGTGCCCAGCCCAGTCAGTTGGAAGTCGAGGAGGACGATGCGGCCATCGGCGTCAAAGAAAATGTTGTCAGCCCGATAGTCGCCGTGGACCACCGTGGTCGGAGCGGTCGACAACGCCGTCAGCATGGCCGGCAGCGCTGCCGCCCAGCGCGGTGCCACACGGCTAATCACGGGGCCGACGTCCATCGCTGCGCTGACCTTCTCCCACCCCTCGGCGAAGACAACCGGGAGTACCGCCGTGTAGATCGGATCAGCAAGGCTGACCGCTGCACCCGTCTGAACGAACCTGTCGGCATCGCCCCAGAATTTCCCATGCCACCCGGCAAGTTCGTCGACGGCTTGCTCGGCGTCGGCGATCTCCATGCCCACCACCTGGTCGATGATGCGGTGACCACCCATATCTTCCATCAGGAGGAAGTACGACGAACCATCCTCAGACGATTGGCCGCCAAACCCGGCGGGGACGTTGATCGGTGATCGATTGACCAACTCGTCGAAGAACTTCACCTCACGTGAGTACATCTGGAGCATCGTGCACGTGAACACAGCTGCTGCATCCGTCGCCGCGAGCTTCAGGATCAGCGTGTCGGGAACGTCGTCACCCGACAAGGTCAGGCGGTACACCGCACTGCTGACACCGATACCGACGCCAATCACTTCGCTTGAGAGCGCCGTGACCGCAAGGCCCGTCACTTCAGTAAGCCACTCGGCAGTGACGTCTTCAATCGTTGCGGGGATCGTTGGCATGGGTTCACCTTCAGTCAAAAACTGATGATGACACAACATCCACGGTTGATGTGTCAGCGGACATGTCTCGCCGGTCGGCGTGACGTGTCAGTCCGGTATGCCGGACACCAGGTCGATACGCAACATCTCGATCGCTGGTTCGAAACCGAGTCGGCGATACAGCCGGTTCGTCGATGGATTCGAGGCCGGCGCGCTGAGAATGGCCTCGTCGACCTTCTGGCGTCCGAGCTGCTGAGCCGATACTGCTGCTATCAGCGCGGCCGCGTGGCCACGCTTGCGGAACTCGGGCTGTGTATACACCTGCCCGATTCGCACCACGCCGAACCGGACGGCGGAAATGATCAGTTGTGAAACGACCTCGCCCTTCACACGCCACTCGATCAAACGACTTTCGTTCACGGCGCGCTCCATCTCTGCACGAGCGTTATCAACCGATCGCTCACGCCCAGTGTCGCTTCCGAAGCCAACACTCCATTCGGCAGCATGATCGATGCGTTCGCGCTCGGTGACGAACGCCTTGCCCTTTCGCCGCTTTGACGGTTCCGCCAAGGTGCCCAGCCGATACATCCGATTCAGTTCGAGGCCGATGACCGTTCCATTCGATCGCGTCATCCAGCGACCTGCGACCGTTGCCGCGGCGCCGGCTGGGCCGTCGACACTGAACGGAGCGTCGATCGGCAACACATCGCCGATCAGATCGACGGCGCCGGCAACCAGGTCAGTCACGGTGCACATCGGACCAGCACGGAACGCAGCACCCACTGTTGTGCCAGCATCGGAGACGCGCCACAACTCGAAGTCGACAGCTGGCGACAGTGCCGCAGCCACCATGTTGCTGCCGACCGGGTCAGATCGGAAAAGGTCACCACACTTTTCGAGTGCGGCGTGCGTGTCGGTAATCATCTCAATGTCGGCCACGCACCAGCGTCGCACACCGTCACCTGCCTGGTGTCATGCGATACTGCAGACCGCATGGCAGAACCCGATGACCACCGATTCGCAGCCGACATCGCAACCCAGGCTGGCGAGCTTCTGCTTGCCGTCAGAGCGGAGTTCGCAGCCACGGGTCGCGACCCTCGGGAACTGAAAGACGAAGGCGATCGCCGAAGCCACATTCTGCTCATGGGGCTGCTGGCCGCCGGCCGACCCGACGATGCCGTCCTGTCGGAAGAGGGCGCTGACGACACCGCCCGACTCACCGCCGAACGCGTCTGGATCATCGACCCGGTCGACGGCACACGCGAGTTCAGCGAGCCGCCACGCTCTGACTGGGCAGTGCATGTCGCACTCGTCGAGCAGCACACACCGACGGTCGGTGCAGTCGCACTCCCCGGCCTCGCCACCACCTTCCACACCGGACAACCCCCAACGCTGCCGCCCGCCAACGATGGGCCACTGCGCATTGTGTGCAGCCGCACTCGGCCGGGCGCCGCCGCGGATGTCCTCGTCCAAACACTCGGTGGCGAACTGGTACGGATGGGATCAGCCGGCGCGAAGTCGATGGCGATCGTCCGAGGCGAGGCCGACATCTATGCACATACCGGCGGCCAATACGAGTGGGACTCATGCGCCCCTGCAGCCGTTGCCGTTGCAGCGGGCCTCCACGCGTCACGACTCGACGGATCGCCACTCCGCTACAACGCGACAAACCCCTACCTACCTGACCTCTTGATCTGCCGGCCGGAACTCGCCGAACGGGCCATCGCTGCGCTGCGCGGCGTCTGAACGATCAGACCAATCGACCGACCGACCGTCCAGCCGAGCGAACAGTGCGGTCCGGCAGCGTGACGTCCAAGAGTTCGAAGTCGCTGCTCCACTGACTCCACGTCCATTCGGCCCCCGCCGGAAACGTCACTGCGTCACGCGGCCCGAACTGCTCGTTTCGTGTCTCGACGGTCAAGGTGGCACTGCCGGACAGGACCACGTTCATGGCGAACTCTCCGTCGTGGGTGAGGGCCGTTCCCGTGCGTTCCATTGAGTCCGACGCCGTGAGTACACGGGCACCTGCGAGCCCGTTGGTCGCAGCACCGATACCGGTGTCGCGTTCGGCGAAACCGCCGCAAACCGACGACACCGTTTTGGCACCAGCGGCGATGTGGCGGACGAACTGCTGGCCACCGAAGTCACGATCACGATCGATCGTCGAGGTTGGCAGAGTAACGGTGTGTTCAGCGACCGTGTCGTGTTCGGCGGGGCAACCGATCTCGATCACTTCGAGGCCCGGCGAACTGCGCAGCACACGATGGCGAATTTCCGGCGGCTGAAGCACGCAGTCACCCGCCTCCATTCGGAACGGTTCGCCCTGGTCTTCATAGACGACCTCGACCCAGCCGGCGGCGACGAAGATCATCTGGAAACGGATGCGATGGAAGTGGACATAGTCGGCGACCTCTCCCCCGTCGGCAATCAGGATGTGCGAAGCAATGAATCGACCGCCCCAACGATCGGGCAGCAGGTCGCGGTATCCCATGCCCGCGCGGCCGACACCAAACTCACCGTCGGTAGTTTCCGGTGCCTTCACGATCGTGAGCGACGGTTCGTTGTCCGGCACAACGACGTCGAGCGATGCGGAAGCAATCTCGACGATCGTGCCGTTCGGTGCAGTCAACTGCTTGACGGGGCTCCCCGCTGGAACGTGGGCTCGCCGCACCAAAACATGACCAGCGACGTCGACGTCGCCACGGCGCAGGCGCACACGGCCAGCACCAGCAACATCGAAGAGCACGATCTCGCGTGGATCGTCAGCAGGCGAAATCGTTGCGATTCGGAAGCCGATCTCGTCGATGAAGAAGTGTGTCATCGCGTTGAGGTCGGTACACACCAGCACGGCTTCAACCGACGCGGCATGAGGGGTGGTCGTCACACTGCCCGGTCTACCAGCACGGGTCCGGCCCGTCGCAACAATCCGCCACTTTCTACGATCATTCAATGACCCATGTGTTCGTCCACGGCAACCCTGAAGTCGACGCGATCTGGGGACCACTCGTCGCAGCGTTGACAGCCCGCGGAATCGCCGACATCGTGCTGCTCTCACCACCCGGATTCGGATCGCCCGCGCCAGACGGGTGGGACGCTTCGATGGAGAGCTACGCCAACTGGCTGATCACCGAAGTCGAAAAGCTCGAAGCGCCAGTCCACCTGGTCGGCCATGACTGGGGCGCTGGCCACGTCTTGGGCCTCCTCGCCCGACGCCCCGACCTCGTCGCCACATGGGCCACCGACATCGTCGGCCTCATTCATCCCGACTACACGTGGCATGACGCTGCGCAGGCCTGGCAGACCCCTGACGTCGGCGAGCAGGTCATCGACGCGATGGTCTCGATGACAATCGACGAGCGCACAGCCGCATTCGCTGGCCTCGGGCTTCCTGACGACATCCTCGGTAAGGTCGCCGCTGGCCTCAACGCCGAGATGGGCCGTTGCATCCTGGGGCTGTATCGAGACGCCACACAACCGGCCGCGGCACAGCTCGGGGAACGACTCGTTAACGTCGATCTTCCCCGTGGGCTCGGCATCATTGCCACCGCAGACAGCTACGTCCCAGCCGAACTGTGCACTGCGGCCACCTCGACATTGGGCGCAGGGGAGCTCCGTCTCGAGGGGCTTGGGCACTGGTGGATGGTTGAAGACCCTGATCAGGCCGCCGTCGGCCTGATCAATTTCTGGCAGGAATCAACCTGACGACCGAGTACATCTAGCCTTGTGCGGTGCAGCACGGGCGCCGACAACTGCTGGTCGCCTGTGCGATCTTCACCGCGTTCACCCTCGCTGCGTGCCGTGGGCCCACAGCGACTGCAACCCCGGCCTCGACACCAGCCTCAACCAGCCTTGGGCCGGCCCTGATGCCGACTTCGACGGCAGTGTCCACATCGAGCATTTCACCGTCGACTGCGCCAGCCACCACGACCAGCACCACGACCAGCACCACGACCAGCAGCATGCCGACGGTAGCGACATTGCCCGACCCGGCGATGCCAATCACCAACGCCGCCTTCGACGTCTTGGCTCGCAACAACGCAGCCGCGTCGATGACCGTGATGCGCGACAGTGCCGTCATCGTCAACCGGGCGTCGGGGAACTCGATCAACGGCAACCCGGCCACGCCGGACTCCCCGATGGTTGTTGCAAGCGTCAGCAAGCTGGTCACGGCCTTCGCCGTCGCACGGCTCGACCAGCATGGCCTCCTCGATGTCAACGCCACGATGCCGTGGATGCTGATGGGCCTCGCACCGAACGAGCAATGGAGCAACGTCACCATTCGCGAACTGCTCGACCACACCTCGGGCATGCCCGTCGCTCGCCAATTGTGGTTCGTTGGGGATGGCGATTGCCGCAGCTTTCTCCCGTCGCTCCTCTCTTCCCCGCCTGCGAGCCACCGGGGTGTGTGGCGATACTCGAACGGCAACTACTGCGCGCTCGGCCTGCTCGTCGAGTTCATTACCGGCCAGCCGCTCGACACTGCAATCCAACAACTCGTGTTCGATCCGCTGGGCATCGACGGCCTCCACCTGTCGACCGGCGGCCTCCTTCCCACCGACGTACCTCATCCCGACGACCTCGGGCGACTCTCACGGCTCGGCGGAGCAGGCACCTTTGTCGTCTCGACCGAAGATCTCGCAGCAATGGTCGCAGCGACCACCTTCGACGACGTCGACACGCTCCGACCACCCGGCGTGTTCACCGATCAGTACGGGTGGGGCCACACCGGCACGGTGTCCGGAGCAATCAGTTGCATCTGGGTGTTCGAACTCGGACGCACTGTCGTCGCAGCAACGATCGCCGGCGACTCACCGGCCGAGGGCGGCACTATCTGCGACATCGTCGTACCGGCAATCGCCGACGATCTCGGTATCGGACAGGGACTCCCGATCCGCACCCCGTGACCCCGGCACCCCGGGGAATGCGGTGATTGGATCAGATATTCCAGCGTTGCTTGGCAGCCGTGATCGTCGGAAGACCGATCTCGCCCGCCGACGCGAGCTCGGGCCGATACATCTCGCCGATCAATGCCGACAGCGTGGCGCCAGTCGAATATGCCAGTGCTTCGAGGTCGTATCCGCCCTCGAGCGCGACGAGCGTGCGCCCGGCCGGCACCAGTGCCTGAAGCCGAACGGCGAGGTCGGCAAAGTCGGCTGACGTCAGTTCGAGCCCTGCAAGCGGATCGGCTCGGTGTCCGTCGAACCCAGCCGAGATGAACAGCCAGTCCGGTGCGAAACGAGCGATCACTGGAGCAATGACCTCATCGACTGCACGTCGAAAGACGTCGCCGCGTGTGCCGCTCGGGAACGGCAGGTTGAGGTTCGACATCGGCGCATTCGGCCCACCGGTTTCGTCGGCCCGCCCCGTGCCGGGATAGAGCGGCGACTCGTGCGTCGACACGTACAGCACACGGGGGTCGTCGTAGAAGATGTCCTGTGTGCCGTTGCCATGATGGACGTCCCAGTCGACGATCGCGACGCGCTCGCCGCGCTGGGCCACGAGCGCGGCGGCGACAGCGACATTGTTGAACAGACAAAAGCCCATCGCCTGGTCGGCACCTGCATGGTGGCCTGGCGGGCGACTCGCAGCGAAGGCGACATCGCACTCGCCGGCGCGTAGCGCATCAACGCCATCAAGCACAGCGCCAACAGCACGGCTTGCAGTGGTCCACGAGCCCGGCGCCATGTACGTGTCACCGTCGATCATCCCGCCGCCACGCTCGGCGATGCCCTTGATCAGTGCGACATGTTCGACCGTGTGGGCCGCGCCGATCTCGGCAGCAGTTGCCAGACGCGGCACTCGGAACTCGACAGCGTCGAGTAATCCGGCTTCGGCGATACCTGCCAACGCCGCATCAAGACGTGCAGGGCACTCGGGATGCCCCGCTGGAGCGCTGTGCATATCGAGCTCGGCTGAGGTGAAAACAGCGATTGGCACAGCCACATGAACACTGTAGGGAATTGCTCTCCTCCCCACACAGGTGTGCGTGGGAGGTGCCATGCTGGTCTCGTGAGCGACGCCGACACCCCAGCTGACGTCGCCACGTCGAAGTGGGCGACATCAGTCGTGCTCAGCAGCGGCGACACGGCGTACATCAGGCCGCTGACGACTCATGACAAGGCCGCTTTGGCAGACTTTCATCAACGCCAATCACCTGAGAGCGTCTACCGCCGCTACTTCTCACCCAAGCCCGAACTGAACGCCCGCGAGCTTGAGCACTTCACCGACATCGACATGGTCAACCGTGTCGCCCTGGCAGTCGAGTCGCAGAACCAGTTCGTTGCCTGGGCGAGCTACGAACGCTGGCCCGGACGCAACGAAGCCGAGGCCGCATTCATGGTCGACGACAAGTTCAACGGACGAGGCATTGCCACGCTGCTGCTTGAACACCTCGCCGCCATCGCCCAATCCAACGGGATCGAGCGGTTCACGGCCGAAGTTCTTGGCGACAACCGCGGCATGCTCGCCGTGTTCTCGAAAGCCGGCTGGCCGTTGCAACGCCGATTCGACTCCGGCGTGGTCGACCTCGATTGGGACTTAGCCAACACCGACGAGTTCCTCGACAGCGTCGAACGTCGCGAGCAGCGCGCCGACTCGCGTGCCGTCGCCCGCTTGCTGCTTCCGAAGGCGATCGCTGTGATCGGCGCGTCTCACCGGCCGAACAGCGTCGGGGAGGCACTCTGGAACCACGTCATCGACAGCGTCAACGTCCCCGCCTACCCGGTCAACCCGCACCACACCGAACTCTCTAACCGGCGCTGCTACAGCTCGGTCGACGAACTTCCCAACGACGTATCGCTCGCGATTGTCGCAGTTCCTCCGTCGCAACTCGAAGCCACGATCGACGGATGCATCGCCAAACTGATGCGCGGCGCCATCGTCATCACTGATATCGACGGCTCCGGGATCGACATCGACGCACTCGTGCTCCGCGCCCGACGCAACGGTTTACGGATCATCGGCCCGGCGAGCATGGGCGCAGCATCCCCCCACCTCGACACCAAACTCCAAGCAGCCCTGGTCAATGTCACGCTGCCCGCCGGCCATGTCGCTATCTCATTGCAATCCGGTTCGCTCGGCGGCTCCGTGCTGCGCCACGCCGACGACGTCGGCATGGGCGTCTCCTGGTTCGTGTCCCTCGGCGACAAGAGCGACATCTCGGGCAACGACCTCCTCCAGTTCTGGGAAGACGACGACAACACCCGAGTCATCGCGATGTACACCGAGTCGTTCGGTAACCCGCGCAAATTCGCTCGAATCGCCCGAAGGGTGTCACTGACCCGGCCGATCGTCGCAGTCCGCACCGGAGCAGCAGCCGACGGCACCCTCGGAGGCGCACTGTTCCAGCATGCCGGATTGATCGAGGTGCCGACCGTGCACAGCCTGATCGACACCGCACGCGTGCTGGCCACGCAGCCGGTCCTCCGCGGCCCTGACATCACGATCATCACCAACTCTCGGAGCCCCGCAACACTCGCTGCGGCGGCGCTCGCGACCGCGGGGTTGCGTGGAACCGTTCATCGACTCGCTGTCGAAGCAACCGACGACGAGTTCGCCACAGCAATGACGATGGCACTCGCCTCCGACGACGTCGACGGCCTGATGGTCATCCACGCTCCGGCGGTTGCTTCCGATGTCGATTCCGCGACCGCCGACGCCATCTCTCGATATGCAGTCAGCGACACCAAGCCGGTACTGGCCGTCCTCCTCGGCGGCGCCGATGGGCCGGTTCAGCCTGGTTCCGACGTCCCCGCGTTTGCGTTCCCCGAACAAGCAGCCGCCGTGCTCGGGCGCTCCCATGCCTACGGCCGCTGGCTCGCTGCAGAAGCGCTGACTGAAGATGATGCCGTTGCCGACATCGACCCGGAATCGGCCCGCCAGCTGATCGAAGGAGCAGTGGCCACCGCGAGCGAGCAGGCCCCGGGCGCCGAGGCCGAGTTGTCTGCCGAGCAGGCCGGCCTGCTGCTGGCGACATACGGCATCACGATGCCTCGTGCACTATTGGCCACTGCCGACACGGCAATCGCTGTCGCCAACACCATTGGCTATCCAGTTGCGATCAAAGCAGCCAAGCGCGCCGTTGGCCGGTCGGTCAAGGCAGGAATCGCACTCGACTTGACCGAAGACGACGACGTCGCACAATCGATCGAGCAGATGAGACAGTCGCTTGGCGACGGCGCCACGCCCTTCACCGTCCAGGAGATGAGCGCCCCCGGGTTCGACGTCCGGATTCGCTGCGAGCACGACGACCGGCTCGGCGTGATCGTGTCAGTCGGGCTTGGCGGGGTCCATGCTGTTGTCATCGACGATCGAACGATGCGAGTCGCCCCCGTCTCGCGCTCGGCCGCCACAGCGATGCTCGCTGAGACGAAGGTTGCAGCCGCACTCGAGACAGCCGGGATCGACGCCGATCGGCTGGTCGAAACGATCTGTCTCGCAGCGCTGCTCGCATCGGATCATCCGTCGGTGTCGCTCCTCGACCTCAACCCCGTCATCGTCAGCTCCAATTCGGCGATGGTCACTGACACCCACGTGCGCCTCGTTCCGCACGATCACGGATCGACCCCGATCCGCAAGCTCGACTAAATCCTGCACCTCTTCCCTGCGCCTGCGAGCCACCTTGGGTGTCGAAGGTCCACGCTTCGCTCAGTCGACAATGCAAAAATCGAAGTCGTGAGTCTCGGAATCATCATCCCGATCGTGCTGCTCTTCGTCCTTCTCGGCGGTGGCCTGACCTGGTACAAGCAAACGATGCAGAACATGGCACCAGGCAGCACGCCGCGCCAGGTCAACGGCGCTCGTCTGACCAGCGAGCGGCTGCGGGAGCTTCCGACACCGCCGTG
>NZ_JBDNIJ010000355.1:0-3839 GCF_041688325.1 Ilumatobacter sp. | reverse complement strand
TTCCCCCTCAACATGTTCACCGTACTGTTCACGATCGGTCGTATGCCTGGGTGGCTCGCGCACTGGCAAGAGTCGCTCGAACAAAACTCGAAGATCAGCCGGCCGCGTCAGATCTACACCGGCGAGGCAGAGCGGGCATATACGCCAATCACCGGCCGCTGACACCAAACATGATTGGCTGATTCGGTGAACGTCCGTCGCTCCAACACCATTCTCTACTGCATCGAGTGGGCCGACACCGTTGCCTTTTACCGCGATGTCATCGCGCTCGAACCAACGCACGAGGTTGATTGGTTCGTCGAATTCGCCCTGCACGATGCCGCACGTCTCAGCGTCGCCGACGCCTCCCGCACATCGATCGCCCCAAGCGGCGGCACTGGCATCACGCTCAGCTGGCAGGTCGACGATCTCGCTGCGGAATGCGCCCGCCTCGCGGCACACCAGGTCGAGACCTCAGACCCGATGCGGCAGTGGGACGGGCACTCCGTGTTCCTCCACGACCCTGAGGGCAACCGAATCGAACTCTGGAAACCCGAGCGCTGACCTGATGAACCACTCCGACATTGAGTGCACGCTGCGAACGGTGTTCGGCATCGCGCTGCGCCGACTTCGCCAGCGTTGGCGCTCCATCGTCGCCGGCTGCTGAAATGACACAAACTGGGCAGTACGGTCGCGGCGCGGAACACCACGTTCCATTTGGTCCTAGACCGACATCATCCCAGGAGCAAAAATGACCGACACAAGTACCGTGACTGACGAGCTGGCTGAGCTGCAGTCAAAGAAGAAGCAACGGTTCGAAATCGTCGCGGCAGTCCTGCTCGGTCTGGCAACTGTGGCGATCGCCTGGGGCTCCTACCAGGCCAACCTCTGGGGTGGGCTGCAAGACAAGGCGCTCACTGAGTCGGCCCGACTGTCGACGGATGCAGCAAGCGAATACGGCGAAGCCGGTGCAATCATTTCGCTCGATCAAACGCTCTTCGTCGAAGTCGTCCTCCAGCTCAACCAACCTGGCGCCGACGAAGATGCTGCCCTCGACACTGTCGACTTCATCACCACCAATATGTCCGCAGAGGGTGAAGCTGCAGTCAACGAGTGGTTCGACAACGACCTCGATTTCCCCTTCACGGAGGCGTACTACCAGTCGTTCTATGCCGCAGGCGACGAAACCATTGAAGCGTCTGACGCCAAGTTCGAAGAAGGGGCGAAGAACAACACCACGGGCGACAAGTACGTGCTCGTCTCGACAATTCTTGCCTCAGTTCTGTTCTTTGCAGGCATTTCGACGGTTCTCCAAACCGATCGCGTGAAGCGCGTTCTGCTCGGCGGCGGAGCACTGCTCTGGATCGCGGCAGCGATGTACATCGCGACGCTTCCCATCGCCACCCTCTGACGCCCATCGCCCGCAGAGCTGCGTTGCTCTGCGGGCGAAACTGCACGCCGAGGGCATCGAGAGACTTGCTGCATCACGGTTCAGAGGTCAAAATGTACGACTGAACGTACATGAAGACAGCGCCGGGCTGAGCCGAGGCCCATCAACAGGCGAGCTACGCAGATCCACGGCGACCGCCACCGCTTCGTCCCCGACTTCCCTACGGGCCCAGGCCCGACGACAGCCGGGCCACCCTCCGCTCGGAATCAGCGGTCGTTGTCACGCTTCTTCGGCGGCGCCTTAAACGGTGCCTCGATGAGCATCTCGAACCGTGCATCGTCGGGCTGATTCGGCTCGTTCATTTTCTGCAGGTACTTCTTGAGAGCGGCGCGACCTGTGACGACATGATCACCCTTGGCACCGACCGAGCGCGCGAGCGCATCTTTGGCCATGCCCACCCGTTCCTTGCGCGTGGCCCGTTCAGCCTCGCTGAAGATGCGCGGCTGCTTGTTGACCTTCGCAGCGGCTGCTGCGCGCCGCTTCGCTTCGGATTCCTGCAGTGGGGTCAGCTTCTGATTCGACATGAGAGACAAACCGTACAAGCGCCGTGGGCCAAGTTGCGAAATTGGGGCGCCCTCGGAACATTTCTGCTCATCGTGGGAGCCGTTTCTTCGTTGGAGCCGGCGTCGCCTCGAGTAAGGTGCGGGACGGCTACGGCTCGCCGCAACGGCAATCGTTCAGCGAAGTACAGAACGTCGAGCTGAACTCAGTATCGGCGCCGCAACCCACAGCACCCTGCAGAATCGTCGATGTTCTCGCGCCAGAGACCGCTCAGTGAGCGGCGGGTGGGCGGAAGCGGTCGGCGACAGCTCGGGTGAGCTGGTCCAAGACTCCTGCCATGAGCACGATCGCAATTCCTGCTTCGAAGCCAGTCCCAACACTGTCACTGCGGCGGAGTGCCCGGACTGTTTCGAGGCCGAGGCCGCCGCCACCGACGAGGCCGGCGATCACCACCATGGCCAGCACGAGCATGATTGTCTGATTCACCGCAGTCATGATCTGGGGGGCAGCGAGAGGGAGGTCGACCTTGAACAGACGCTGCCGACCCGACGCTCCAAACGAGGTTGCTGCCTCTCGCGTTGACTCGGGCACACCCCGCAACCCCAGGTCGGAGTAGTGAATTGCTGCAGGGATCGCGTACAGCACCGAGGCCATGATCCCCGGCACGCGCCCGACGTTGAACAACATGACGACAGGGATGAGCAGCACGAAGCTCGGGATCGTCTGCAAGAAGTCCAGCACTGGCCGAGCTATCGCACGCGCTCGGTCAGACCGCGCCGTCCAGACACCGATCGGAATGCCCAGCATGAGCGTCATCGTCACCGCAACCAAACACTGCGCAAGGGTGTCCATCGACAACTCCCACATACCGAGCAGTCCAATCGAACCCAATGCGGCGGCGACACCGACAGCCAACTTCCAACCGGCCAGCAGCAGTGCAACCAGCGCAACCAGCGCGATCATCACCGGCCAGGGAATGTCTTGCGAGAACAATTCACGCAAGGGCGTGATGAACTTCAGGGTGACGAAGTCGCTGAACGGGCCAGTGCCGATGCCGGAGTCAGCGATGTTAAAGAGGTTGATCTGCGCCCAGCGCACCACGCTGTCAACTGCCGAAGCGAAGTGCCATGACACTGCGGACGGAAACTCCTTGAGTCCAACGACGCCACCAACGAGCGCGATCGGAACACCTGCGATCGCGAGACGTTTGATGGTCGCCGTGTCGTGACGCGACGTTGGATCAGCCAATCCGGAGAAGAAACGATCGAGCATGATCGCCATCACGACGATCGCCAGCCCGCTCTCTGCGGCGACCCCAACATCCTGATTTTGCAGTGCACGGACGACGGTTGCTCCGACGCCACCTGCGCCGATGAGTGCTGCGATGACAACAAGGCTCAGTGCCATGTTGATCGTCTGGTTCAGACCGACGAGGATCGCTGGCCGGGCGAGCGGAAAGCGAACCTTGAACAGTGTCTGGCGTTCCGTTGCGCCGAACATGTCCGCCGCGTCGATGACGCCTGACGGAAGCTCACGAATGCCGAGGTCGGTTGATCGAATGATCGGCGGCAGTGCGAAGATCAGTGTGGCCAGCAACGACGGCACCGGCCCGATACTGAACAACAGCGTGAACGGAATGAGATAGACGAAGCCCGGGAAGGTCTGCATGGCATCGAGGACGGGCCGCACGATGCGCTGCACCTTGTCGCTTCGTGAGCTCATCACCCCGAGCGGGATGCCGATCAACAGTGCCAGGATCACCGCGACGCTCATCAGCGACAACGTGCTCAGTGCTTCGTCCCAGACGTCGACAACACCGAAGTACGAGGCTCCGACAGCTCCCACGAGGCCTGCCCGTCGCCCACGTGTCCACCACAGGCCCAGCCCAGCAAAGCCGACAAAGCTGTAC
>NZ_JBDNIJ010000066.1:0-1994 GCF_041688325.1 Ilumatobacter sp. | reverse complement strand
TGTGTTGCGTCTGACTTCGTGTCGCAGTTCGCGTCGAGTTTCAGTCAGCATGTGAGGGTCCTCGATCGAGCCTGAGGAGGCACGTGTGAGTACTCAACCTGGACGTAAGAAGAGGCGGTTCCTGGCACCGCAAGAGAAGTTCGAGATCTGGATGCAGCTGGTGCGCGGCGAGATCACTGTCGGCGACGCAGCCGACAAGAATCGGGTCGATCGTGCCACGATCTCGAAGCTGAAAGACGTCGCGCAGAAGGGCGCGCTCGAGGCGTTGGCATCGTCTCGGCCGGGCCGGCGTGGTCCGAGTCGTGATCATGAACTCGATGACGCGAAGGTCGAGGTCGACAGGCTCCGGATGGCGTTGGCGGAGATGGCGGTGAAGTTGACGCTTGCTGAGGGAAAAGAGCCTTGGGGATGAGTGGCCGCGTCCCCGCCCGACTCGACGAGGCCACCAAGACCGCACTTGTCGAGCTGGTCGAGGGCGCCGAGGCTGCGGGCTGGTCGACTGCAGCATCGTGTCGCTATTTGGAGTTGTCGCGGCGGCGTCTCGAGCGTTGGCGCAACCGGCAACGATCCGGAGCGGGTTTGGCCGACCGGGCGTCGGGCGGCCGGCCGGTGCATGGGGTCACACCGGGCGAGGAAGCCGAGATCGTGGCGGTGTTCCACGAATGGTCGACCACGGATCGGTCGCATCGCAAGCTCGCGCATCGGGGTTCGTGGCTCAACAGGTTTTGGTGCGACCCCTCCACGGTCCGGCGGGTCCTGACACGCCGTGACCTGGTCTTTCATCCGCCAAGGCGGACCACGAAGTCAGAGAAACGGCCGATCCCGGAATGGATCGAGCAGGTCCCGAACAGGATCTGGATCTACGACACGACCCACTGGTCGAGCCTGGACGCTGCGACGACCGCAATCAACGATGTGGTGTCCAAGAAATGGCTTGGCGAGATCACGTCCCACGACGAAACCTCCACCCAGGTCCAAGCCGTGTTCACCCGCGCGTTGCGCGACGAAGGGCTGCTGGATCGGATCGAGGAACTCGCTGCGAGCGGTGAGTCGATGTCGCTCGACCCCGACGATGATCGCCTCCCGGTGCTGTTGGTGATGTCGGATAACGGTCCCCAGATGACGTCGGGATCGACACGTGAGTTCATGGCGTTGTGCTGGCTCGCGACCCACTACGGGCGGCCCGGCACGCCCACCGATCAAGCACAGATCGAGTCGTTCTTCGGGCACCTCAAAGGAGAGAACCCGCACCTCGACACGATCGACGACATCGTCATCATGCGCCGAGAACTCGATGCGCTCCGCGACCGTTGGAACACCGTTCGGCTGCATCAGGGCATCGGCTACGTCACGCCCGACCAAGAACACCGCGGCGACGGCAACCGAGTCCGCCAAGAGCGTCGTGACGGACTCTCACGAGCACGTGACCAGCGAGTGGCGTATCATCGCAACAACCAACCCAACCCCGGGCCCTCGCATGCGGACTGAAACATCCCGCAACTGCGACATTGAGTCAGACACACGTCACCCGCCACGGCGGAGCGAACGAAGCAGTCATCCACATGCTCGGCCGTATCGGCACGCTCGAAAATGTCGAGCCCTTCGTCGAGTCGGTCAAGCGCGGCGAAGAACTCCTGTGGGGCTTTGGACATCGCGTCTACAAGGCGTACGACCCGCGAGCCGCAATCGTCAAGAGCCACGCCGACCGGGTCTTCGCAATCACCGGCAAGAGCCCGCTGCTCGACGTTGCCCTCAAGCTCGAAGAGATCGCACTCGCCGACGACTACTTCAAGAGCCGCAACCTGTATCCCAACGTCGACTTCTACACCGGCCTCATCTACCAGGCAATGAATTTCCCCCTCAACATGTTCACCGTACTGTTCACGATCGGTCGTATGCCTGGGTGGCTCGCGCACTGGCAAGAGTCGCTCGAACAAAACTCGAAGATCAGCCGGCCGCGTCAGATCTACACCGGCGAGGCAGAGCGGGCATAT
>NZ_JBDNIJ010000354.1:0-3964 GCF_041688325.1 Ilumatobacter sp. | reverse complement strand
TTCGATCTCGTCGGAGCAGGGATCTGCCTTGTCGGGGTCTCGGTGATCATGTACGCGCCCCGCTGAACGGAGTTGTTCGTTCCCTGGCGGCGCGGAGAACGGTCGATCATGTGCTCTCGGTCGGCGAGAAGATGTGGCAGATCTCGCCGGCGGTGCAATTTTCTGGGTCGAGTTGTCTGCTGCGATCGAGGAGTTGGGCGAGTTCGGATTCGAGTGTGGCAAGTTGGTGACGCCGTTCGCGAACCTCGGCAAGTTTGGTTTCGAGGAGTGAGTCGACGTGGCTGCATGGGGCAGTGCGGTCGTCGCGGAAGTGAATGACGCTCGCGATCTCTGCCAGCGTGAGTCCTGCGGCCTGAGCGGTGCGTATGAAACGGAGCCGGGCGAGGGTGGCGTCGTCGTAGACGCGATATCCGTTGGCGGTCCGCTCCGGCTCGGGCAGGAGCCCCTTGCGCTCGTAGAACCGAATCGTCCTCGTCGGTATCTCGAGCGCGTCTGCGAGTTGTCCGATCAACATGACCCGACACTACCCCTTGACCTTCTTCCGTGGGAGAAGGTCTACGGTCGTTCGTGTGAGCAATCAGAAGACATCAGCACTCGCCCCGTTCGCGGCTGTAGCAGGCCTGTTGGGCCTGTGTTGTGGGCTGCCACTGCTCGCGTCGGTCGGCGTCCTCGGCGCGGTTGCTGGGATTGGGCTGGGGAGCTGGCTCGTCGTCGCCTTCGCTGTTGCTGTCGTTGCGGTCGGAGTAGTGCGGTGGCGCCGAACGAGCGACACCTGCCCAGCACCAGAAGCAGACGTAGATCCGTCACCGCTGCGCAAGGACGCCGTCCTGTCACCCACTCGCACCTCTCCGAACGAAGAGGAATCATCATGAGCAGTTGTTGCGGCACCACCGAGGCCAGTGCCCACCCGTGCCCACAGTGTGGTCACGTCGGCCCGATCGTCGGCACCGCACCCGTGCGCCCCCATCTGCCCGACGCAGTCGACGGAGACTGGCAGCACTGCGCCAACGAGTCTTGTGAGGTCATCTTCCACCTCGGCATGGACACGGTCGATATGGACTCGGTGAGCACCCAAGTTGGGTTGAAGGCCACCGACAAGGAGACGCCGGTGTGTTTCTGTTTCGCCCACACCGCTGACGACCTGGCCGAGGACTACGCCGCGAACAACGGCGTCAGCGAGATCAAAGCATCCATCAAAGCTGCGGTCGCCAACGGCCAATGCGCATGCGAGCACCTGAACCCGCGCGGGAAGTGTTGCCTCGCGGACGTCCACCGGATACTCACGACCTTTGCCCGACCGACACCGGTCTCGTGAACACCGCAATGCGTGCAACGAACCATCACACTGAAACGAACCTGGAGCAACCACAATGAGCACTGACGGAACCAACTACGACCTCATCGTGATCGGCGCCGGAATGGCCGGCAACGCCGCCGCCAACAAGTGCGCGTCAGCGGGCTGGCGCGTGGCGATCGTCGACGAACTGCCCTACGGCGGCACGTGTGCACTGCGGGGTTGTGACCCGAAGAAGATCCTGCGGCGCGGTGCCGAGATCATCGACAGCGCCCGCCTCATGAGCGGCAAGGGGATCGACGCCGACGGCCTGCACATCAACTGGGCCGACCTGATGCAGCACAAACTCGGATTCACCGAACCCGTCCCGGCGAACATGGAACGCGGCCTCACCGGCAACGGCGTCGACACGATGCACGGCACCGCCACCTTCACCGGCACGAACAGCCTCGACATCGATGGCGTCAGCTACACCGCAGACCACTTCCTCATAGCAACCGGAGCACGTCCGCGGCCACTCGATTTTCCTGGTACCGACCATCTCATCGACAGCACCGCGTTCCTCGATCTGGTCGAGTTGCCCAAGCGAATTCTGTTCGTTGGTGGCGGGTTCATCTCCTTCGAATTCGCGCATATCGCCGCTCGAGCCGGCACTCGACCGACCATCATCGATCACGGTCCACGCCCATTGAAGGGATTCGATCCCGACCTTGTCGACCTCCTCGTCGATCGCAGCACTCAGGCTGGCATCGACACCCGGACCGACACCTCGATCGTGTCAGTCGAGGCCGACGGCAGCAGCTACCGGGTGACCGTGGAACGACACGGGGATCACACAACACTCGAAGCCGACCTGGTCGTGCACGGTGCCGGCCGGATCTCAGAACTCTCTCGGCTCGGCCTCGAAGCCGCAGGCGTCGAGTATGGCCCACGTGGTGTGGACGTTGCCGCGCACCTCCAAAGCATCACCAACCCCGCTGTGTACGCCGCTGGAGACTCAGCGGACACGCCTGGCATGCCGCTCACCCCGATTGCAGTGTTCGAAGGCAAGATCGCCGCGTCGAACATGCTGAAATCGGCGACGACCGTTCCCGACTACGGCGGTGTCGCGACCGCCGTGTTTACGATTCCCGAACTCGCTCGCGTGGGCATGCTCGAGTCCGAAGCTGTCGAGGCCGGGATCGACCTCGATGTCCGATACACCGACACGAGCGGCTGGTACTCCAACTACCGGATCGGCGAAACCACCGCAGCGGTCAAGATCCTCGTCGATACATCCAGCGACACGATCGTCGGTGCCCACATGCTCGGCCCCGAATACGGCGAACTCATCAACTTCTGCGCACTTGCCATCAAACTCGGCCTGACCACCCGACAACTCAAATCAATGACCCCCTCCTACCCCACGGTGACATCCGACCTCGGCTCCATGCTCTAACCAGTCGCAACAAAATCTTCGGAGTGCCTGCCGGAGGGGCGCATATCGACGGTGGTCGCGTTCCGCATGACCAGCTCTGGTGCGGCACTTCTTCCGCACCCGGAGGCGCACATAATGCTGGAACGGATCAGCGTTGACGAGTGGCACCTACAGCGGCTCGGAGGCGACCGTAGCGACGTCGTCCGGGGGCACCTCAACTCGCTCGTGATCCCGTATTTCCAACGACTCGACGCCAGAGAAGCCGAAACGAGATGACGTCACTCTGTGTGACGAACTGACCGTATTTGGGCCTCCGCCGGTGGCCACGTGCGGGCAGATCCGGGTGGCCGCCGACACATCGACGATGCGTGAACCAGGTCGCCCATCACGTGTGGAACGGACCGATCTCTGCGGGCAAGCTGGTGCTCCACAGCGGCAACAAGCGACTGCGTGTACGGCCGGATCATCTGTCGGTGAGAACAGCGTCATGCAATGCCTTCGATCGGTAGGAGAAGCGCCGACGAGCGGTTCTGAGTGAACGCCGTCAAGTCCCTGGTCAGCTCCGCTTCCTTCGCGTGGAGATTCCCGCTGGCATCGTTCGCGAGAGGATCTCCAAAGAAGCAGTGAAACGGCCTGCCGGTTTCACCCCCATTGGTTGAGGAGCCATGCCCGCCGGGCTGGCCGAGCAGTCGGGGTAGTCACCATGAGCGAGCAAGACGACAAGATGAATCCATCCGGGCGACCATCAGCATGCTGGGTTCGAATCGAAGCTGCCGCCGAGTGGCTCGGCCTTGGCGTGCGGTTCCTGCGACGGCTCGTGGCCGAGAAACGTATCCCCTATTCGAAGGTCGGCAAGTATCTGCTTTTCGATCTTAACGAACTCGATGTCTGGGTCCGGAGTCAACACATCGACTCGCTCAGCTGACGATCAGTCGTCAGATCCGATGACCGCCCTCGCTGGAGCGGTGTGACCGGCAATGCTCCTTTGAGGCCTGTTTGGCTGTGAAGCCAAACTTTTGTAGGCACGAGTCTCATTTGGTAGGGGGTCGTTGCGTCCGAAAGGTCTGTCGGCTGGTGTCGAGGTTGTCGCGGAACCGCAGCCGGGCAGCGCGGTGACGGACTGCCATCGGCACTGTTGCGTTGACGGATCGGGTGCGTGTCGTAGCGTGCCCGGGTGACTCGTCGTCGTCGTTGTCGCCGCTCTGAGTCTCTGTCGTTTGCGGGCTTCCGGTTCCCGCCGGACGTGGTCTTGT
>NZ_JBDNIJ010000065.1:0-60541 GCF_041688325.1 Ilumatobacter sp. | reverse complement strand
TCGCGGTGGAACGCTTCGAGCATCCGGTCGCCGAGTACGTCGATCACGTTGCCAGAGAGGAAGACCGTGGTGACATCAAGCGTTGCGCACATTGAGGCCACAGCGCGAGCGAGCATGATTCCTGTGCGTTCCACCATTGGCTGGGTGGCTCGGCCGAGCGGGCGGTTGAACTCAGCTTCGAGTGCTGTCGATGACACGTATGCCTCGAGGCATCCAATGGCGCCGCAGCGGCATCGGTTGCCACCAGGTTCGACGTTGATATGGGCGATCGATGCCGCATTGCCGCGCGCCCCAGAGAGCCGGACCCCGTCGATCACGCAACCAGACTCGGCGGTGGTGTCGATACGAATGCTGAGGTAGCTCGACACTCCTCGGGCTTCACCGATCCAGCGCTCGGCCTCGGTGGCTGCCCCGCCTGCCGAGTCGAGTTCGACCTCGAGGCCAGTCAGGCGTTCGAGATGTTCACGCAGCGGGAAGTTGATCCAGGCCGGGACCAACGGCGGCGAGACCGTTCCGGCGCGCGTGTCGACCGCCCCAACGCAACTCACGCCGACCGCACGTGGCCGGGGCAGGCCGGAAGGCGCCGCAGCGATGATTCGTCGGATCAGTTGTTCGAGCGTGCGCCACACATCGCGAGTCGGCGTCGTCACACGGTCACGCAGCAACAGTTCACCCTTGGCGTCGACGAGCCCTGCAGCAAGACGGCTCGGCTCGATGGCCACTGCCAGAACGTGATCGATCGAACGGCCGGCGGACGCGGTGTCGTTGTCGGCGCCTGTGTCTGTGTCTGTGTCTGTGTCGGTGCGACCTGCCGGAAAACTCATCGACAACGAACGTAGCGCCGACTCCTCCCCAGCGCCGTTTGCATCTACCCTTTCAGACGTGACGATCGACGTTGACGCAGACGGAACGCCAGCACGCGGATCGAGTGGGGGCTTCAGCAACAGCACCGCCGAGCCACCGCCTCAGATCTTCAATCAGCGTCCCGACGCTGCCACGAACGCCGCAAGCCGCAGCTTCGCCGGATTGTTCGATGCGATCGTCTCCAACATCGAGCAGGTCATTCACGGCAAGACTGAGGCCGTTGAACTGGCCATCATGTGCATGCTCGCCGAGGGCCACCTGCTGATTGAAGACGTGCCCGGTGTCGGCAAGACCAGCCTGGCAAAGGCCCTGTCGGCGTCCGTCGACTGCACCTGGAAGCGCGTGCAGTTCACACCCGATCTTCTTCCGACCGATCTCGTCGGCGTGAGCGTGTACCAGCGGTCGACCGAGTCGTTCCGGTTCGAGCCAGGACCCATGTTCGCCAACATCGTGCTCGCCGACGAAATTAACCGGGCGTCTCCCAAGACGCAGTCGGCACTTCTCGAAGCAATGGAAGAACGCCAGGTCACCGTCGACGGAAAGAGTCGACCCCTCGCTCCGCCATTCATGGTGATCGCCACACAAAACCCGGTCGACCAGGAGGGCACGTATCGCCTTCCGGAGAGTCAACTCGACCGCTTCCTGCTCCGCCTCTCGGTCGGATATCCGGGTCGCAACGCCGAAATCCAGATGCTCAACGATCAGGGATCCGCCCACAAGCTCCGCACCCTGAGCCCCGTCGTGTCCGCCGCCGAGATCCTCGAGATGGTTGACGCTGTTCGCAGTGTGTATGTGGCTGGTGCACTGAAGTCCTACCTCGTCGACATTGCCGAAGCCAGCCGCCGTCACCCCGGCATCGAACTCGGATTGTCTCCTCGGGCAACGCTCCAGCTCGCAGCGGCAACACGAGCGCATTCTGCGGCGCGCGGCCGCAACTACGCAACGCCTGACGATGTGAAGGCTGTCGGCATCGCCACGCTGGCCCACCGCCTCATGGTGCGCACCGACCGAGGCGCGCACCTCTCCCCCGAAGACGCTGTACGCGAGGTATTCGAAGCCGTCCCGGTACCGATTGCCCGCTGAGACCCATCGTGGATTCACTCGAACTCCCCGCCGCCAACCCCAGACCCGCTCCCTTCGTTGCGCTGCCATGCTGACGCGACAGGGAACGAGTGGCCTGGCGGCCGGCATCATTGCGCTCGTTGTCGGTCGCGTCTTCGGCGTGGTCGAGTTGTTCATCATCGGTGCGGCCTTCGTTGTTGCCGTGGTGCTGGCGCTCGTCTTCGTGCACGTTCGCCGACCGAACATCTCAGCATTGCGCTGGATGCATCCAACCGTGCTCGTTGCCGGCGACACCGGACGCGTCGATCTTCAGCTCGAACACCACGGCAACGTTCGTTCGACCAGCTTCGAGCTCGCCGAGCGAGTCAGCCGGGCGAACGTGACCGATCATGTCGCACGCCTCTCGATCGCACCGTTGTCGCGCGGCACACGCTCGTCTGCCGGTTACCAACTCCCGACCACAACCCGTGGGCTCGTCCGGCTCGGGCCACTTGTTGTCGAAACTCGTGATCCGCTCGGCATCGCTCGTTCGACCAAGACGATTGCCGACATCGACACCGTCACGGTCGCGCCGAAGACGTTCCTGCTCGACATGCCAGTGCTCGGGCAGGGCGCACTCGGGCGACAACTCGTCGTCCAGGCTCGCCGCCTCGGTCCGGGTGAGTTCCACGGCCTTCGGACCTACGTCGATGGCGACGAGCCGCGTTCGATTGACTGGAAGGCATCGGCCCGATCAGAAGATCTGCTGGTCAAGGAGTACACCGTCGAAGGTGTGCGGCGCTGCACGGTCGTCTTCGATGCCGACCCGTCGTCGTACCTCGACGGCGGCGGCTTTGAGCGCGCTATCACCGCTTCTGCCAGCCTCGTACACAGCGCTGAGCAGGCCGGCTTGACGACACGTTTCGTCACCGCCGGCGGCATCGACCTTCGGGGGCCAGAGACCGGTGCGAACACGTTGCGCGTGCTGGCACGGATCGAACCCGACGGATCAGAACTGGGCATGCTCGACCGAGATCCTGGTGAAGGGCTCGGCCTCATGATCCTCGTGACCGGTTCGCACCGCAGCGGAGGATGGCGCGCGATCCAAGCAATCGTCGATCCCACGCTCACCGTGATCGGGGTCACGACCGACGAACGGTCCACAGCCAACATTGGCGTGTCCTCTCGCACTGAGGAGGAATTCGTCGACTCGTGGCGAGCGCTCAACGGTGCGTCATCGACGCGTGCGGTCAGCACGCCGACTGATGCTGTTGACTCGCGGCCCGCTGCCGGTGTTCGCTGATGACCAACACAGCCGTCCGTTCGCCTGACGTGCTGCGCGATGGCGCCGCCACGTCGGAGTCGGAATATCCAGCCCGGCCCGGCCGACCTGCGCATGAACCGCTGATTGACCCGCAGGTATCCAGTGAGCTCATCGCCACGATTGCGTTGGCGTTGTTTTCGATCGCTGTCGCCGCCGGCTTCGCGCGCGTCTTCGGAGGCTGGCAGTTTCTTGACAATTTTATCGCCATGGCCGTGATCGGCCATGGCCTTGGCTTCGTACTTCGACGGCTGCGCGTTCCCGGCGTGCTCGCCGTGCCGATCCTTGTTGCTGCGATGGTCTGGCTGATCGCTTTCGTTCATTACCGCAGCTCAATGACCATGCTGCTACCGAACGGCGACACCCTCGAGTTGTTCCGTCTGGAAATCGAACTGGTCCGAGAAAGGTTCCGAACGGCCGTTGCTCCGGTCATCTACGGCGGGGGCTGGGATGTCCTGGCTGCAATCGGCATGGCCCTGACCATCGTGTTGGGCGACACCTTCGCGTTCCGTGCGTTCGCTCGAGCCGAAGCACTGGTCCCCGGTGGCGTACTCTTCGTATTTGTCGCTGCGCTCGGCTCCGATCGCGACCGGGTGGCGTTGACCGCTGCACTCATCGGGGCCGGTGTCGCTGCAACAGTTGCACTGCGTGCGCACCACGCACCAGAGCAACGTACCGTCATCGGCGCTCGTCGGTCACCGGCGCGAATGATCGTTCCTGCAGCGCTCGGCACGGCGCTCGTCGTGGCGTTGGCCGCAGCGTTTATCGGCCCGCGGCTGCCCGGTGCCGACGCCCAGCCCATCTACGAGACCCGTGGTGGCAGCGGTGGCAGCGTCACCAATGTCGTGAGCCCGCTCGTTGACATTCGCTCGCGGCTCACCAACCGATCCGATACGGAACTATTCACCGTCAGGGCCGACTTCGAGTCGTATTGGCGCCTCTCGGCACTCCCCCGCTTCGACGGCACCACCTGGGGCCTCCCTGAGCGCTCACTCTCGCGAGTCGACGGCGAACTGTCTCCGGCCCGCGATGGTGCCGCCGAATTGCGCCAGGAGATCACCATCACATCGCTCGGAGCGAAGTTTGTTCCGGCCGCAGCCGACCCGCGCGCTGCATCACCACAAGACGGGCTGCGTTTCAACGCGGATTCATCAACGTTGCTAAAAACGGATGGCGACCTTGCTACTGGCGACCAGTTTGAGATCGTGTCTGCATCACCGCGGTTCCTTGTCGAGGATTTGCAAGCCGCCACATCGACAGACGCAGGCGACCCGATCTATCTCGAACTTCCGGACGGATTTCCGTCGTCGATTGGCGAGGTTGCTCGTTCCGTGACCGCTGGTGCCTCGACGCCGTACGAAGTAGCACTCACCCTGCAGAACTGGTTTCGCAGCGAGTTCGACTACAGCCTCGAAGTGCAGGCCGGTCACAGCAACAATGCGATCGAGGGCTTCCTCCGTGAACGCGTCGGCTACTGCGAACAATTCGCCGGTTCGTATGCCGCAATGCTGCGGACCCTCGGCATCCCCGCTCGAGTGGCGGTTGGTTTCACGCCGGGCAACTTCGATGGCGCTGTCTATTCAGTGCTCGGCAAGAATGCCCACGCCTGGCCCGAAGTCTGGTTCGACAGGCTCGGGTGGGTCCCCTTCGAGCCGACGCCAGGGCGTGGGTCACCCGGTGCGGAGAACTACACCAACGTTCCACCACAGCAGGACTCGACCGGTATCGACCCGAACGCTGCCGGAGTAAACCCTGTACCTTCAGCCAACAACGACCAGGTGATTGCCCCGCAGACAACCAGTGCTCCACTCGGCGACCCTGCGGTCCCCGCAGGTGTCGATCAGGCTCTGCCCCCCGAAGAAAGCGGCGGCCCGCTCGCTGATCCGACCTCGACGGCGAGCGAAGGCTCAGCATCGAAGCCATGGGGTGCACCCATCGTTGTTGCGCTGATCGGTCTCGTCCTTGCACTTCCTGCGCTCATTCGTCGCTGGCGTCGACGCCAGCAACCTGCCGACACCGCTGGTGCCGTCGCGGCGCTCTGGCGCCAGTCGGTTGCCGACGTTGGTGAAGTTGGCCTGCGCCCACGAGCATCGCTCACGCCTGCCGAACTCGCTGCTGCCGCGGCCGCTGCGTTCCCTGTGGTGGCACGGCCATTCACATCACTCGCCGCGGCGATGACCGAGGTGTCATACGCCCCCGATGCCGGCGGAAGTTTGGATGAGTACGGCGTACGCCGTCTGACCGAGTGCCGCCAGTGGAGTCGCCAGATCGAACGGGCAGTCAACGACTCGATCTCACCAGTCGCGAAGATCCGTCGATACTTCACACGGCTGGGCTGAGCAAGGTACAACTGCTTCGGCAACTACTTCGGCAACTGTTCCCCGGAGGGCTGATGTCAGGTGTCGTCGACGTCGTGGCGTTCAGGGCGGCGGACGTTACCGCTGAGCCATGCCGAGATAGGAAGCTGACCGAGCCGGTCGCGGCCGAGGACACGCAACTCAGATTCGAGCATCGTTGCCATCACAAGCACCAGAACAAATCCGGCGAACGCAACGACGAAGTTGACGGCGAGACCACCAATGGTGATTGCCAGCCCGATGACGAGACCGAGCCCGATGAGCGCGGAGCGACGCCGTGACAGGCGATACCCCTTTTGCGCAAACGTGGGGTCTTGTTCGAGTTCTTCTTCGATCTGGCGAAGAATGCGCTGTTCATTCTCGGAGAGCGGCACCGTTCCATTATCGCACGCAAAGCGGCGAAGCTCAACGCGGCCGCAAAATCGGCTGCGGAAATTTTTCAGAAGCGCCACGGTGATCGGCTGAAGCCCGGCTGGAGATTTGCTCGCAGCGGGCGTTTGCCACTACTGATCGGGCCCCCACTGCTGTCCCCCACGCTTCACGTTGCGAACCTTGCCCCCCTTGACGGCACTGGCCGGTCCAATCGCGTCAGCACCGAACCGATTTCGGATCACGTCCAACGCCGCGTCAGTCGCACCGTGTACCGGCGCTCCATCGGCTGCCTCATCGAGCGTGAGTTGATGAAACACGGGGCCGAGGTTCGACCCCGACACTCCCACGAGCCGGACGCCCGGCGACGGGTCAAGCGTGTCCATGATCGGCCCCAACAACGCCACGATCACCTCGGCGCTGTCGATCGCCTCGGAGCCGGTGGTCGATCTCGTGATTGTCGTAAACCCGTCGTCAAACCGAACCTTGAGCGTCAATGTTCGAGCGCCCACACCTCCCTTGCGCAGTCGGCTGGCAACGGCGTCGGCCAGGCGCACAAGATGTGAGCGCATTTCCGAAACGTCATGTGTGTTCGACGCAAACGTCTCTTCGTGGCCGATCGACTTTGCGTCGCGATCGGGTTCCACCGGCCGGTCGTCTGCGCCGACGGCCAGCGCGAGGAGATGCTTGGCCTGGTTCTCACCGAGTGCAGCACCGAGCGCGCGCCGGTCAACCTGATGTAGATCCGACACGATGGTGATGCCGAGTCGATGCAGCTTGTCGAGGGTTGCTGGCCCAACGCCCCAGAGCCGTTGCACCTTGAGCGGGTCGAGAAATGCCTGCTCCGTTCCGGGCTCCACGACTTTGACGCCGACACCGGGTTCGATCCGGTCGCGCAGGACGATGGGCTTCGCCTCGACGGATGCGAGCTTGGCGAGGAACTTGTTGGTCGCGACACCGATGCAGCAACCCAGCTCAAGTTCGTCGCGGACAGCCTGGCGGATTTGGTCGGCGATTTCGGCACCGGTTCCAAAGAGTCGACGTGAGCCGGTCACGTCGAGGAATGCTTCGTCAAGCGACAGGGGTTCAACGAGTGGCGTGAACCGGTCGAAGATCTCGCGGACCTCGGCACTCACCTTGCCATACAAATCGTGATCACCCGGCAGAAAGACCGCATGCGGACACCGACGCTTGGCGATCGCTGATGGCAACGCCGAGTGCACACCGAACCGGCGCGCCTCATACGAAGCAGCAGCAACAACTCCCCGGTTCCCGGTTCCACCGACGACCACTGGTTGGCCCATCAACTCAGGCCGCCGACGCAGCTCGACCGACACAAAGAACGCATCCATGTCGGCGTGCAAAATCGTACGGCCCGGGCTGGTCATCAGTGTCAGTCTCGCCTCATTCGACGCGATCGGCACGACCGACAACGCTTCATTCATGGCATGAAGCGTTGTCTCTGCATCAGTAGCCTTGACCACAATGGACGACCAATCTCGGCCCCTGTCGGCGCTTCCCACTGTTGGCGTGCGTATCAGCGCATTTGTCGCCATCTGTCTCAGCGGCTTGGCCGGCGCACTGATCGGGTACTCATTGATCAGTCTGCAATGTGAGGGCAACTGTGGCGTGCCACTCGGTCTCGGCATTTTGATCGGCGCTGTCGTTGCTGCTGGCGGCATGGCCGTCGTGGCCGTGCTGGTGATGCGAGCGCTCGGGGAATGGCGCGAGATCGAAGATCGCACCGGGGCCGGGCACGCACCCAACTGACATGACTGATTCTGCAGCAGACCTCCGATTTCTCGCCGAGCAACTCGCCCGAACAGCCGGGGCCATGGCTCTCGCAGGCCGCCGCAGCCTGCCGGTCGGCCAACCCCCGGCGCACGACACGAAGTCGAGCGAGACCGACCCGGTCACCGAATACGACAGCGGCGCCGAGGCGTACATCGTCGGTGAGCTGCGTCGACTCCGGCCAGACGACGCGATCGTTGGCGAGGAAGGGGCCAACGATTCGGGCACATCAGGTATCGAGTGGCACATCGATCCGATCGACGGCACGGCCAACTTCCTCTACGACCTTCCTGCGTGGTGTACCTCTGTGGCGGCGGTCGACGCAGACGGTTCGCTGGCAGGAGCCGTGTACGCACCCGTCACCGATGAGATGTTCTCTGCGGGCCGAGGTGGCGGGGCCACACGCAACGGCATCTCGATCAAGGCAAGTGCAGCGACTGAGATCGCCGTATCGATGGTCGGCACCGGGTTCAGCTACCTCCCTGACCGGCGGTTGCCGCAAGCACGCCGAATCCGTGAGCTCCTCCCCCAGATCCGAGACATTCGCCGTTACGGCTCGGCTGCTCTTGACCTCGCCTACGTCGCGTGCGGTCGACTCGACGCCTACTTCGAGGAACACCTCAATTCGTGGGACATGGCCGCCGGCCTGCTGATCGCCACCGAGGCGGGCGCCATCACGTCAGACCTCCACGGTGGAACGCCCGACGAGGGTGGCGTTCTCGCCGCTGCACCCGGCATCCACCAGTCGCTTCTCGTCGCCATTCAGGACGCTTCGAGTTGACCGTTGACCCGCTTTTGACTGTTTTTGACTGTTTTTTTGTCTCTGTCTGCGATCATGCTCGCTCAACAGGGGCGATCTAGGCCAGTATAGAGAACGTGGGAACACGCATCTTGGCCGTCGAAGACGACGAACGCATCCGATCGGCTGTCAAACTCGCGCTCGAAGATGAGGGCTGGACCGTCGACGAAGCCGAGAGCGGCGAAGAGGCGATCGACATGTTCAATCGTTCGAAACCCGACGTCGTCCTGATCGACATCATGCTTCCGGGCATCGACGGATTCGAATTGTGCCGTACTCTGCGGCGCACCAGCGACGTTCCCGTCGTCATGGTCACCGCCCGCAACGACACGCATGACGTCGTGGCCGGGCTGGAAGCCGGTGCTGACGACTATCTCACGAAGCCGTTTGCTCCGAAAGAACTGTCCGCCCGCATCCGCGCACTCCTTCGCCGCATCCGCCCGAGCGCCCCGGGACATGCCCGGCTCGTGTTCGGCGACGTCGAACTGATTCCCGACGAGGGAAAAGTTCTTCGTAGTGGCGAAGAGGTTCACCTCACCAAGACCGAGTTCCGTCTGCTCTGTGAGCTCGCCGAGAGCCCAGGCAAGGTCCTCAGCCGCGAAGCACTCCTCGACAAGGTGTGGGGCTACGACTACTTCGGCGATGGACGCTTGGTCGACGTGCACATCCGGCGACTTCGCACGAAGATCGAAACCGACCCTGCCAATCCACGCCACGTTGTCACCGTGCGCGGGCTCGGCTACCGGCTCCAAACGTGAGCGAAGGCGGCTGGTTCCGTCGCCTGCTCCATCGGTCCCGGCCTGCCGCGCTCGGCCTGCGCCGACGAATTTTGCTCACGATCACCCTCGGTGCGATTGCGCTGTCGATCTTTCTCGCTGTCACCACCTACGGGTTGACCCAGAACAACCTCGTCCGCCAGGCCGAAGACGCCGCTGTCGCGACCTCGTTGCGAAACGCACAGGGCGTGTTTCGTGATCTGCGGTCGAATCCGTCAACCGCTCAGCCCGCTGAGGAGTCGCTGACCAACATCGGCGTCACCCGCTACCTCATTCGATATCAGGGCCAATGGTCCGGCGGTGTCACGCCGTACGTCGACGCCAACCTGCCCAAAGAGATCGTCGATCGAGTGGTCGAGCGTGGCATTCCGTCCCGTCAAATCGTCGACATCAACGGCGAACTGAACGTCCTCGTCGGCTGGGACGTTCCCGACGTCGGGTCGTACTTCCAGTTCAGCAGCCTCGAAGAGCAAGAGTCGACACTCGACAGTGTCCGGATCGCCCTGTTCTTCGCATCGTTGATCTCGACGGGCCTTGGTGTACTGCTCGGCATTTTCTCGGCGCGCCGTGCCGTTCGCCCATTGTCGACAGCTGCGCAAGCCGCATCGGCGATTGCCGGCGGCCGGCTGGACACGCGACTCGAAAGCACCCAAGACCCCGACCTCGGCGTGCTGACCGACTCGTTCAACGACATGGCCGAGGCTCTGCAGCTCCGTGTGGAACGCGATGCGCGGTTCGCCTCCGACGTCAGCCACGAGCTGCGATCACCGTTGATGACGCTCTCGGCATCGGTCGAAGTGATGGAGGCCCGCCGCGACGACCTCCCCGAACGCGCCCAGTCCGCTCTCGACCTGTTGTCGAGCGACGTTCTTCGGTTCCAAGGTCTCGTCGAAGACCTCCTCGAAATCTCACGGTTCGACGCCGGTGCGATCCGGCTCCACATGGAAGAGTTGCTCGCTGCCGAGTTTGTCCGTCAGGCGGTCGCTGTCAGTTCCGCACCGAAGCTCCGCCTCGAAGTGTCGGAGCGTTCAGAGATGGCGCTCATCCGCGGCGACAAGCGCCGTCTTGCCCGAGTCGTGGCGAACCTCATCGACAACGCACTTGCGTACGGGGGCGGCGAACCACACATCGTCATCAGCGTGGTCGAGCCCGATGACGAGCCGATGGCACACATCACCATTGCGGTCATCGATGACGGCGCCGGCGTGCCCGTCGAGGAGCGCGACTTGATCTTCGAACGATTCGCCCGAGGCGGCGGCGCCGGCCGCCGGACAGGCAGCGAGGGCGCGGGCCTGGGTCTATCGCTCGTCGACGAGCACCTCAAGATGCACGGCGGTCGGGTCTGGGTTGAAGACCGACTCGACGGCAAGTCGGGTGCTCGATTCGTGATCGAACTGATGGCATCGGAGCTCACGGATGATGACTAATCGACGCATTCTTTCAGCACTCTTGGCCGGACTACTCACGGCGAGTTGTGCAATTTCAGAAGACGCCACGCCGGTCGAGATCCCGCTGGACCAACGCGGGCAGTTCGGAGCCGAGCCGACCGGTGATGCCGCTGCTGGCAACAACCGGGTGTTCCTCGTGAACAGCGCGAGCAACGGCAGGTTGAGATCAGTACTGCGCGCCGGGTCGAGCGGCGCCGAAGGCATCTTCACGTCGCTGTTTGCCGGGCCGAACGAGGCCGAGGCCGACAGCGGGCTCAGCACGTTTCTGCCCGAGGGCCTCGAGCTGAACAGTGCACGCGTTCGTGTTCGATCGCTCACCCTCGATGTCAACGACGTGTTTGACAAGCTCACGGCTGTGGCGTTGCGTACTGCTGTCGCCCAGATCGTTGCGACTGCCAGCGAGATCGATGGCATCGCACAGGTCAGAATTCAGATCGACGGTGAGAACCAGGTGTGGCCGGTCGGCGACGGTGAGAACACCGATCGACCGCTCACCGTCTATGACTACCCGGGCTTCATCGAGTCGTCGCAGCCGGCCTACCCCGCAATTCCGAGCGCCAACAACTAGCCGCTGCTGGCGGTCACACTGTGCCTGACACAGTGTGACCGGTTCACGCGAAGAAGTGTTTGGCGACGCCCTCGTAGAGATCCATATCGACGGTGCGGGTCTTACCGACTGCAACGCTGAGGTCTTCCTCAATGATCTTCTCACCGCGTAGCACCGCCATCTTGCCCCACGCGTGCTGGTGAACCAGATCGATTGCCGCGACGCCGAAGCGAGTCGAAAGTACACGGTCGTAGGCGGTCGGCGTGCCGCCGCGCTGCACGTGGCCGAGCTGGACCACACGGGTTTCGAAGCCAGTGCGTTCGCCGATGGCCAGAGCGATCTGCGTGGCAACGCCACCGAGGACGACGTGTCCGAACCGGTCGAGGACCTTCTCTTCCATTTCGAGGGATCCGGGCACAGGCTCGGCTCCCTCGGCGACAACGACGATCGAGGCAAACCGACCGCGGTCGTGACGGCGAGTCAAGCGAGCGCAGAGCTCATCGATATCGAATGGAATCTCAGGGATCAACACCGCCGTCGCTCCCCCAGCAATGCCAGCCGAGGTAGCAATCCAGCCGGTGTGCCGGCCCATGACTTCGACGACCATGACGCGATCGTGGCTCTCAGCAGTGGTGTGCAGCCGGTCGATTGCATCGGTGGCAATCTGCACAGCAGTGTTAAACCCAAACGTGACGTCGGTACCAAACACGTCGTTGTCGATCGTCTTGGGCACGCCCACGACGGGGATGCCATGTTCGGCGTGAAGCCGACAGGCAACACTGAGGCTGCCGTTGCCACCAATCACAATCAGCCCTCCGAGGCCGAGGTCGCTCATGCTGCGCTTGACGCGGTCGACGCCGTCGTCAGTGTCGAATGGGCTCCCGCGGCGCGTTCCGAGCACGGTGCCGCCTCGAGGCAGCATGCCGCGCATGGTCTCTACTGACAACGGCATGGTGTGGCGATCCATCACGCCGTCCCAGGCATCGATGAACCCGACGAGTTCATCGCCATAGTGCCGTTCGCCCTTGCGCACAGCAGCGCGAATCACCGCGTTGAGACCTGGGCAATCGCCTCCACCGGTCAAAATCCCCACACGCACAGCGATTGATCGTATGCGAAGCCGCTCTCTGAGGCACGCCGTGTTCGGAAACGATCGATTCAGTGAGGCTCTTCCCGTTACGGCTGGTATGACTATCGCATGGCTTGGGATAACAGTCGACCGGTTCCGTGGAAACGACTGATGCGGGAGTGGGTGATCTACGCCGCCATCATGTCGGTCGTCTTCCTGTTCGTCTTCAACGGTGACAACCCGGCCGGCGCAATCGCCGGGGTGCTCGTGAGTGGCCCGATGTACCTCGGCCTCGGCTGGGTCTTGGCAAAGATCGGGTACCAGCGCAAGACGATGAAGGAAATGCGAACAGCGCAAGCATCGGCCGGCGACACGCGCAGCGCGGGCAAGCGGAATAAGAAGGGCAAGAAAGGAAACGACAATCCGGACGAGCCGGTCGCCCGTGTCGTTGTGCCGAGCAGCCGGACGGCCGGTGGTGGCAACCGCCCGCAATCGAAGAAGAGCCGCCGCTGACTCCAGTCCGACACTCGGTGCGCCGACTACTCTGACCGTCGTGACGAGTCAGTGTGTGATTGCCATCGATGCCGGTACAACGGGAGTACGCAGCCGGGCGGTTTTCACCGACGACTCCCCGACGGTCGCGTCGTACCGTGAGTTCACACAGCACTATCCGCGGCCGGGCTGGGTTGAACACGATGCCGACGAAATTTGGGCTGCTGTCGTCGGGACCCTCAACGCAGTGATCGACGAGGTCGGTCGGGATCGTGTTGCTGCGATCGGCATCACCAACCAGCGTGAAACCGTGCTGGCGTGGGATCGCACCACCGGCACCACCTTCGGCACCGCAATCGTGTGGCAAGATCGCCGCACTGCCAACCGCTGCGACGAACTGACGGCCGAAGGCCGACTCGACATGGTTCGCGAACGAACCGGCCTCGTACTGGACCCATACTTCTCGGGGACCAAGTTCGAATGGCTGCTCCAGAACCGCGACATCCCGGTCGACGACAAGTTGGCCCTCGGCACAATCGATTCGTGGCTGATCTGGAACCTGACCGCCGGCGCCGTGTTTGCCACCGACGTCACCAATGCGAGCCGAACAATGCTGTGCGACATTCGGACTCGGACGTGGGACCCCGATCTGTGCGACATGCTGCACGTGCCAATGTCGGCACTTGCGAAGATCGTTCCATCGAGCGGCCGAGTCGGCATCACGTCTGCAACGTGCGGCGTGCCGGGTGGGATTCCGATAAGCGGCGTGGCGGGAGACCAGCAGGCCGCACTGTTTGGCCAGGCTTGTGTAGAGCCCGGCATGGCCAAAAACACGTACGGCACCGGCTCGTTCGTGCTCCTCAATGTCGGTGAAACCTGTCCCCCTCCGACGCCAGGCATGCTGACCACTGTCGCGTGGACACTCGCCGATGGCACCACGCACTATGCACTCGAAGGCGCGATCTTTGTGACCGGCGCTGCGATTCAGTGGCTTCGCGACGGCTTGAACATCATCGATGATGCCGCCGAGGCCGGGCCGCTCGCTGAATCAGTCGACGACACTGGCGGCGTTTACTTCGTTCCGGCGCTCACCGGCCTCGGATCGCCCTGGTGGGATCCGTATGCGCGCGGCACCATCGTCGGCATCACGCGTGGCACCGGGCGCGCCGAAATCGTGCGCGCCACAGTTGAATCGATGGCGTACCAAACACGTGACGTCGTCGACGCAATGGTCGCAGCGAGTGGGACCGAACTCAAAGAGTTACGCGTCGACGGCGGTGCCTCGATCATGGATCTGCTCTGTCAGATCCAGTCGGATCAGCTCGGCGTCGACGTCCTGCGCCCAGTCGACCAGGAGACCACCGCCCTGGGTGCGGCATTCCTCGCCGGCTTGGCCGAGGGCGTGTGGGCCACACCGGAAGAAGTGCTGGCGCAATGGTCACTCGATGCCCGCTTCACGCCTGCCGATAATCGTGCAGCGTCCGATGCATTGCACGGCCAGTGGCTGCGCGCCGTCGAGCGCTCGAAGGGCTGGGAAAGCTAGATCAGAGCGTCGGCGAGCCGACCGAGCAGGTTCACTCTGATCCGTTCGCGCTCATGAATCGGGCGGCCGTTGCGACCTGCAACCACGTTCAGCCCCGTTCCGAGCAGGTGTGCCCAAACAAGGTCACTCGGGGCGGCATCGTCGACCTCGTCGAGATGCTGGCTGCCTGCCAGAAACGCTCTGAGCCAGGCAAGATCTGGTGTCTCGCCGAGTTGCACGACGGGACCGTCCGGGCCAAGTGCTGCGACCCAGTCCGCTTCGACGATGCGCATCAGGCCCTCGCAGAGGACGTCGAGGCGATCTTTCTTCGGACTCTCGGCCATTGCAGCACCAACGGCGAGCGCCGCCAGGTTCGCGTCGGCCCGATCGATGTCGACGGTGCGGATGTTCTCGACCGACACCCCGTCGACCGCGCCGATTTCCGCGGTCAGCAGCGGGACGAGGCCTTCGTCGGGCAGGGCGACGGTGAGTTCGTCGATGACGCGACCCGCTCCCTGTTCAAGGATTTCTATCGCCAGCACATCACCACGCACCGCTCCGATTCGACTCGCGACCTGACCAAGGGCGCCTGGACGATCAGGCATCCAGACACGGACGACAACAACGGTGTTCATCGTTGAAAATGTATCGACTGAATGTGCGCGCTTCGTGACGCTCCCGTTGCCGCTTCGTTTCGTGTTCGGTTCCACTCGGGTAGGCGTCAGGCCAGTTTTGGAAGACCGCGCTTCAGGTTGCGGATGGCCTGATTGATGCGGAGTTCGTTCTCGATGAGCGCGAACCTGGCGAACCCTTCGCCACCAGGGCCGAAGCCGACACCGGGCGACAGGGCCACATCAGCTTCCCTGACCACGTGCGAGCAGAACTCGACCGATCCCATTTCTGAATAGGCCTCAGGAATCGGGGCCCACACAAACATCGTGCCGCCGGGCTTGGGGACATCCCAGCCAATGCGCTGGAGGCCTTCGATCAGCGTGTCACAGCGCGACTCATAGACCTCACGAACCTGATCGGGGAATTCAGGGGCCTCGTTGATCGTCACGGTGGCAGCAATCTGGACCGGCTGGAACATGCCGTAGTCGAGATAGCTCTTGAGTTTGACGAGTGCTTGGACGACGTCTTTGTTGCCAAGGAGGAAGGCGCAGCGCCAACCCGACATCGAGAAGCTCTTGGTCAACGAGTATAGCTCAACGGCGCATTCTTTGGCGCCCTCAGCCTGCAGGATGCTCGGTGGCTCGTGGCCATCGAAGCCCATGTCGGCGTACGCGTTGTCGTGGACGACGATCATCTCTTTCTCGCGACAGTAGTCGACGACGCGTTGCATAAATGGAAGGTCAACCGTGGCGCCGGTCGGGTTGTGCGGGAACGACATCACGAGCACCCGAGGCTTGGGCCAGCCGACGTCCCAAGCGGTCTGCAGGCTGTCCATGAAGTCGTCGGCGAAGTTCTCACGCTGGCTCGGGTTGGCCAGGAACTTCATCGGCACCTGGCGGAGGTCGGCGCCAGCAAACAGTGGTCCGTACATGTGGATCGGATAGCTCGGGCTCGGCACGATCGCTGCGTCACCACGGTCGAGCAGCACCCACATCAGATGGGTGAACCCCTCCTTGGAACCAATCGTGTTGGTGATTTCCAGCTCAGGGTCAAGATCGACGTCCCACTTGTTCTTGTAGTAGCCCGCAATCGCTTCACGCAGCTTCGGCAAGCCACGGCTCAAGGAATACCTGTGGTTGCGCGGGTTTTGTGCCGCTTCGGCAAGCTTGGCGACCGCGATGTCAGGTGACGGGATGTCCGGGTTGCCGAATCCGAGGTCAACGACGTCTGCGCCTGCCTGCCGTGCCTCAATTTTCAGTCCGTTGATGATGGAAAAGACGTACGGGGGCAGGTTCTCAATTCGGCGAAAGTCCACGCCGCAAAGGTACTGACCATGGGAACGAAACAGCGGTTCTGTTTCGGCCTCACTTCACTCACCTGGTCGCGCTTTCGAGTGCTTTCAGCGGTTTAACACTCGAATTGGCGAGTGGAAGTCCCCTGCGAGGCGGCGGGCACAGGAAACAACGGCTCAGAGGCTTGGGAGGAGGGCCGCGCCGACGGCACCTGCAAGCGGGCCCCAGGTCGCGAACTCCACTCGCGGCATCGGTCGCAGATGCGGCTGGTACAGCAGTTCGCCGTACCACTTGATGATTGGCTCCAGGTACAGGTCCGAGCCAGCTGCGAGCCCACCGCCGAGTACGAACATTTCAGGGTCGAAGGCGTTGGTCAGATTCGACAGGCCAAGTGCGACCCATCGACCGAAGTCGTCGATGACCGCGATTGCCTCGGGGTCGCCCTCACGCGCTGCGGCCTGCACATGTTCGCCACGAACTGCCTGCGGGTCGCCCCCGGCATGGCGGACCACTTCGCGAAGTCTGCGCCCAGTTGCTGCCTCGCGGGCAAGCATGGCCAGGCCGGAGCCCGAGGCATAGCGCTCCCAGCAGCCACGTCGTCCGCACGGGCAGCGCGGCCCGTCCGGGTGCACGACCATATGCCCGAACTCGCCTGCAAAGCCGTTCATGCCGCGTTGCAGCTGGCCGTTAGACACAAGGCCGCCGCCGATGCCGGTCCCGAGGGTCACGAGAATCATGTTGGAAGTGCCGGCAGCTGCGCCGAGTTGCCATTCGGCGACCGTGGCGCAGGTGGCGTCGTTGTCGACGACGATGTCACCGTCGAGCCGTTTGGTGAGCAAACCGCGGACGTCGAAGTCGGCCACGCCGTCGAGGTTCGGAGCTGCACGCAACACGCCGGCTCCGGTGACGAGGCCCGGTACGCCGACGCCGAGGCTGCCCTCGTAGCCGAGATCGTTGGCGAGTTCGACCAGGACGTCAATCAGCGGTTCGAGGCTGTTCGAACCACGCGGGGTGGGCCGCTTATCTTCGGCGATGACCGTGCCGGATTCATCGAGGGCGACGCCGAGCGCCTTGGTGCCTCCGACGTCGATACCGATGCGGCGGGCCGGCACGGAACCGGCCGCTGTCACGCTTCGGCTCTGACCTTGAGTTCGCGAACCGTGTTGAGGATGCGCACCTCGGCGCGACGCTTCACGAATCCAGGCAGCGGAACGACGAGATCGATCGCAAGGTCGTACTGCACCTCGGTGCCGTTGCCCGACGGAGAGAACTTAAACGCACCGTCGATCGAGCGCTGGATGTCGCCCCGTAACAGCTTCCACCCGAGTTCGCCGGGGGCGTTCGTATAGTCATACTTAAGGGTGTAGTGCGTGCTGCGGCCAAGCGCCGACGCACGAAACTCGACTTCGGAGGGTCGACCTTGATCATCGGTGGCGTGCACGGTGACGTCTTTGATGTCGCGCGCCCACGTCGGGTAGTTCTCGATGTCGACAGCGATCTCCCAAACCCGTTCGGGCGAGGCCGCGATGGTGATGGTTTCGGTTGCTGTCTCAGCCATGTGCTTCATTCTGGTCGATAGAGGTGGTCGAAGTCTTGACATCTACGTCGGAATCAACGCGATCATGTTCGGCTTGTGTTCTTGCTGCAACCGCTGCGGGGTCCATCCTCTTCCCGAATTCGGCGTGATAGGAAGCCCAAAGGCCGTTCAATCCGAGACCAAACATCGGCACCAGGAGGCCAACAGCGAGTGATGAGCCGGGCGAGCCGTCGGGCCCATCGATGCGCCAGATGGCGGTGCCAAAGGCCACGGCGACCTGGATGCACAGCATCAGGAGCATCGTTCGGCGAACTTCTTTGGGCGTCCCATTACCGAGAAGCATGTAGAGCTGGGTGACTGAAACTTCTTCGTCGCGGCTGCGCTGCACGGCGTTCCAGAAGCCCCACAGAAAGGCAAACACCCCGACGGCAAAGAGCGCCATGGCGGTGCTGGCACCGACCCATTGGGCAGTCGTGGTGAAGACCGCAGCAGCAAACACTGCCGTCGCGACGAAGATCGCCGTGCCAATGACGTTGCCACGGACGATCAGTTCGCCCTGCTGCTGGGACCCTCGTTCGGGGGTGTGGTCGACTTCGCCCATAGACACTCCCCCAGTGTGCCAGCACCCTGGACAGTTCCAGACTGCGGTGCCCTGATCGGTCCGGTATCGATTGCCTCGCCTGCGGGCTGCTCAGTCGTAGACGCCGAGCGTCTCGCCCAGACGACGAGCGAGCACGTCGTACGAGAATTCTTCGAGCACACGCTCCCGTGACCGTGTGGCCATCGCTGCTCGCAGGTCGTCGTCGTCAAGCAGTTGCGTCATGGCATCGGCGACCTGCTGAACATTCTCTGGTTCGCTGATCACGAGGCCGGTCTCGCCGTGAGCGACCGCTTCGGCTGCGCCGCCAGAATCACCGGCGATCTGTGGAACCCCACATGATGCGGCTTCGAGAAACACGATGCCGAAGCCTTCCTGCTCGAGGCCACCCCAGCGGTTGCGGCAGAGCATGGTGAAAATGTCTCCGCATCCGTACAGCGCGATCAGGTCGTCGTTCGGGACACGGCCGAGAAACTTGACCGGTGCATCGAGTTCTTCGGCGAGCCGCTTCAGTCGTTGTTCCTCTCGGCCTCCTCCAGCGATTGCCAGCAGCAGGTCGGGGCGCTTGCGCTTCAGGCGGGCGACGGCACGAATTGCCGTGTCGAAGCCTTTGCGCGGCACGAGGCGCGAGACGCTCACGATCAGTTCGGCATCGATCGGGAGGCCGAGCCGTTCACGGGCGGCAGAGCGTTCGGTGTCGTTGAGCGGCACGAACTTGGCGGGGTCGACGCCGCACGGAATAACTGTTGTTGGCAACTCTCGGCCGGCAGCGCGGTCTGCTTCGGCTGCCGGGTAACCGCCGCCAGCAATCAAGTGACGGGCGCGACGGAGTGTGTAGGCGAGTGCCTGTTTGGAGCCGGGGAGGCGGCCGGGGATCGTCACTTCGGCACCGTGCAGCACCAAGTCGTACGGCATCTTCAACGATGGGCCGACGAGACCGAGCGGGATTGCAGGGTCGAGCACGACGAAGTCGGCACCGAAGTCGTCGGCGAGGTTGTTGATCTGCCTGACCATCCAAGGGTGCGGCAACAGGAACGGTTCACGGGTGCGTTCGATGCGGTACGGCTCTCCGGCGTCAAACTCGGCGGTGCCCTCGTACGGGCTGGTCAACACGGCGAACTTGTCGCTCGGCAGGCGACGCCACCACTCCCAGAGCAGCGATTGGATGCCGCCGACCTTGGGTGGGTAGTCGTTGGTAACGAGGAGGTGCTTCATGCCGTCGCGGGCTGGGTAGCGGGCTGGCGTGATTCGAGTCGGGCGGCTGCCCAGGCGGCGTGTTCGACCAGCGTCGGGTTGGTGTGTTGACGGTAGCGCTCGACGGTCGCGCCGACGCGGCGGTCAGCCGGATCGCCGACGTTGCCGACAACAATCAAGGCGTTGCGCCGGATCACGTCGAAATCACGGCCGGCGACGTACCACTGGCCATAGCGGTCTTCGATCCACTGGTCGGTTTCGTCGAGTAGATCGAGTGCGCTGACCCAGGCCTTGACCTCTGCAGGGAGCGGGATCGAGTTGCGAGGGCCGAGGCGGACCGAGATCGGGCACACGTCTTGGCAGTCGTCGCACCCGTAGATCCGGTCGCCGATGATTTCGCGGAACTCGAGCGGCACGCTGCCAGGTTTCTGCATGACCCAGCTGAGGCATCGGTTGCCGTCGATCACACCGGGGGCGATGATCGCATCTGTCGGGCAGCCTGCGAAGCACTTGGTGCAGGTGCCGCAGCCGTCGTTCGCGGTGCGGTCGTTCCACTCGTAGCTCGCGGCGGTGATGATCGAGCCGAGGACAAAGAAGCTGCCGGCGCCGGGGATGAGCAGGTTGGCGTTCTTGCCGTACCAGCCGAGCCCGGCCCGATGGGCGACGGCCCGGTCGACGATCGAGTTGTCGTCAGCAAATGCGACGGCCTTGTGACCTGCAGCGCGGATCAACTTCGCGGCAGAACGGAGGCCTTCGCGGAGCGGTGCGTAGTGGTCGACCCAGGCGTATCGGCCGACTCGAGCTTGCGGGCCATGTTCGGGGCCGGGCTTTGGGGGGTCGGTGTCGGTGATGTACGGGCGGGCGGCAACGATAATCGAGTGGGCGTTGGCGACGGCTTGGCTCGGGTCGGTCGATCGGTCGGGGTTCCGGTAGGTGAACCCCATGCCGGCATGAAGGCCGGCCGCTTTGCGTTCGTGCAGTGTGGTGCGGGTCTCAGCAAGGATCTCGGCCGAACACACGCCAACGTGGGTGATCCCCCATTGCGCGACGTGGGCGGTGATCGCCTCAATCGTCGGCAGTGGTTCGGGCATGCGCACACCGCCAGCGTACGACGGCAAGCGCCAGCCCGGTTCGACCCGGCTCGGCTCAGACCCGCACTGCGACGGGAACGCCGTATGAGCGGAACTCGTCGAGCGGCACGAACTCAGGCGTTGCGCCGATGAGGCCGACGCGCTGCAGCATTTCGATCGCAATGTCTTCGGGGTCAGGAATCGCCGGAACGACGGTGAGTCGCACCGGCACGTAGTCGATTGGCCCATCGTCATTAGCGAACAGGTGGGTGACGATGCAGTCGGTGCAGGCCGTCGTGCCGGCGCCGATGCAGGTGTTGCAATCGATGGAGAAGTCGTCGCTTTCGAACATGTTTCCCACAGTAGAGATGGGGTGTCACAGAGTTATTTGCGCCAGATCCTGACCACTGGGCGGGAGGCGGGTGCGAAGAAGGGAGTGTCGTGGAGTGTCGTGGAGTGTCGTGGTCACACTGTGCCTGGCACAGTGTGACCGCAGGTTGCAGGTATCTGCTTCATCTGGCTGGCGATCTGACGTAACGTGCAGGGGTGGGATCGGATCGCAACAGCGTGCGCAACCGAGGGGCTCTCGGCGTTGCAGTCGTAGCTGTTGCTGTGCTCGCGTTCGTCGGATGCACGTCTGACCCCCCAACCGAGCGGGCCACGGTGACGCCCACCAACGCATACACCGCCATCGTTCGATGGGAAATTGCACGGAGCGAACCGGTGCTCGATGCCGACGGCAATGTCGAGGCACCGGTCATCTACATTGCTGCCGCCTCAGGGGGAACGGTCGATGTTCGCGTGCAGGCCGACGTCGTGTCCAATATCGACGACGCTGCGGTGATTCGTTTTGCCGACGATGCCCGCGATGCCCGCGAAGAAGAGCTCGACAACGAACCGGTCAAGGACAATGGGGTCATGATCTTGATCGACGAGTTCGAACCCGATCAAGCGAAAGTGGAAGCCCGCATCGTGCGGTATCAGTCGATCGACGACGACAACGCGTGGATTCTTCACGTGACCGCGACCGGTGACAGTGCTGCAGTCTCATCGGCGACCCTCGCCACCGAGTAACCGGCTCACCGTGCGGACGTCCCTACGCGACTCCGGCCTGGAGCTCTCCGTCAAGCAAGCCACTCACTGCTTCCAGCGCACGAATCGCATCGCGCGTCGAAACGGCCTGCTCAGGATCAATCGCTGCACGTCGCAACTCGTCCAGTAGGACGCGACGATCCCAATCATCGTCGAGAAACGGTCCGTGCACCGTTTGGGCCAAGTCGGCCGCGGCAGATGCGTCGATGATGGCGGTGCGGTACTCCTCGGCCTCCCAAGCGTGGCGCGCCATGAGTACGCGCTGTCGAGCGCCTGCCAGGGCATCGACTGAAGCGCCTTCGAACTTGCGGGCCTCGCGTATGGCCCGAACAAAGACTGCGAGACCTGGCAGATAGATCGCTGTCAAGATCATCATGCTCACCTCGGGCGCAAGGGAGATCGGTGTGGCGACTGCCCCTCCAAAGACCCAAGCAAGCTGAAACCTCGTCTCATATCGCGCGCCAGCACGACCAAGCAACGCCTCGGGTGCTCGCCGCTGCAACAGGCTGTCGAATGCATTGCGGCCCAGCGTGGTGGACAGGCCGACGAGTGCTGCGATCACGAGGAGCAACGGCGTCGACACGCCAAGTATCCCAACCGCCGTGAACGCTGCGGGTGCAGCGATGGCCAGCCCGATCAACTGCTGTTCGCTGAACCGCCGACGGAGTAGTCCAATAACGGTGTGGCCGGTGAACGCCCCGATTCCGTAACACGCTGCAGCGAGTCCGTAGATGACCGCCGGTTGGCTGTCGCGCCGCAACGTGAACGCAAGCGTGAACAAAAAGAATCCGACGGCAGCACGTATCGCCATCATGCCGACCGATGCAACAAGCACCATCGGGAGGTGAGTCTCGGCATATTCGACGTCGTCGGTCGCGACGGTGACATGTTGCGGCGTGCGAATCCGGAGCACAACGAACGAGGCGAGCGCGAACAGCACCGCGCCGACGCGCAGTGTCCAGCCTGGTCCACTGATCGCCAACAACGCTGCTGCCGCCCCAGCAGCAACGGCGGCCGTGATGCTCGCCAAGCGCGCGAGCCGCGCGTTGGTTGCCACCAGTTCGTCCGGGTCATCGACCAACTGCTGCACCAGCGTCTGTTTGACGACGCCCGATGCCTTACTGGCGATCAGCAAGATGAGCGCGAGTGGATAGAACGTCAAGTCGAGCAGGAAGCTGACCATCGCCAGGCAACTGACGGAGCGCAGCAGGTAAAAGATCGACGCAACGAAACGTTGCGACCGTCGGAATCGGTCGACGGCAGGCCCAACGAGCGGCGCCAACACGGCAAGCGGCGCCATCGTCACCAAGAGGTACAACAGCACCTGCTGCCGAGATGCATCCGGGCTGATGTTGAAGAACAATGATCCGGCCAGGCTGACCGTGACGAACGCGTCAGCGGAGCCCGACAAGCCATGCGCCACGGCGAGCGGAATGATCGGTCCGTCACCGACCAGGATGTGTCGGACGCGTCGACGCAGCGGGGGCCGATACTCCAACCCGACCGCTGTCGAACTCTCGGGTGCAACCTCCATCACCCCCATCTTTGCCGACGGCGCCCCTCGCGTGTTGAACGCAGTGGCATCGCTACATCACCCCAGCTCAGAGCACCCAGCAATCTCTGTGACACCCCATCTCTATGGTGGAACACATGGTCGTCATGGAGTTTCAGGCATGTGCAGAGGAGTTGGCTCGGGCGGTCAATCCAACGCCTGCGGTCACCTCCGCGACCCGGGCGGTGCGGCGGCTACGCGCCGAACAGTTGACCGAGATTCATGCGGTCGTCGAGTCGGGCGCCTACTTCGTCGACGGCTACCGATCACCGACCGCGTGGCTCGCCGACGTCACCCGCGAAGGCTTCGGGCAGTGCAAGGGCACCCTGCGACTCGCCGAGCGCATTGTCCACATGCCGCTGGTGCAAGCATCATTCGGCAGCGGCGCTCTCTCAGAAACTGCCTTGCGATTGCTGACCGACTCCTGGGCGGCGCACATCGCCGATGTCTTTGAGCGCGACGAAGCAATGCTCCTCCGTTGGGCCACCTCGCTGCCCGCTGCCGACCTGAAGATGCTGCTCGACACGTGGCGGATGCACGCCGACCCGGACGACGAAGCAGCAACCGCGGCTGACCAGTTCGATGCGCGGTCGCTGCACCTGTCGAAGATGCTCGACGGCGTCGGGCAGCTCGACGGCACGCTCGACCCGGAGGGCTACGCCCTGGTTCACGAAGCGATTCGAGCGCTCTCCCAACGTGCCCAAGACGAGACCCGTACAGCGGCACAGCGACGTGCCGACGCGCTCGTCCAGATGGCGAAGATGGCAATCGAATCGTTCGAACGGTTGCCCGGCCAGAAGCGTCGTAAGCCGAGCGTCATTGCCACGTCTGCCGGTGACGACCTCTGCGAATCGACTGGCGGCGGAAGCCTCGATACTGGGGGCGGTCGTTCAATTGTGCCGATCTCGACCGTGCGGCGAATGGCCTGCGACTGCGAGATGCATCGCTACATCGCTGACTCGGTCGGCCACATCATCGACTTCGGCCGCAAGCGCCGCATCGTGAGTGACGTCCAGTTCGACCTCCTCATGATCCGAGATCACGGCTGCCGTTGGCCCGGCTGTGGGGTACCTGCAGCCGGCTGTGATGCTCACCACGCCAGGCACTGGCTCGACGGCGGCGCAACGGAGCCTGACAATCTGATCCTCCTGTGTTGGTATCACCACCATCTACTCCACGATCAGCACTGGAGTATCGAGCCCCTTGGGGCCGGCTACTTCACTTTGCACATGCCCGATGGACGACGACGCGATTTGCGTCCGCCCTTGATCGGCGCCGCGCTGCCAGCCCCTTCACCACACTGATTGATCCCTGCGACAGCAGCGGCGTCCAGGCTGCTTCGTCCACCGGCCAGGTCGCGTAGCGTGGCGACCGATGCGCTGGCGCCGCCCTGTGGGCTTGGAGCAACTCGATGCAAATACAGCGGTCGAGTTGGCGCGTCTTGGCGGGTTCGAGGGGCTCTCGCGTTCGGTGATGGTTGGCGTGGTGCCGTTGGCCGCCCTCGAGGCCCTGGGATCCAAAGCTGCAGTGTCGTACGCCTTCATCGGCGGCCAGCTGATCACGCTCATGATCACGATCAACGTGGGTTGGCTCGAACGAAAGATGCCACGCCGCTGGGTCGTGACCTTGGCATCGAGTTTCCTCGTTGTCGCAGCAGCGCTGTTCCTCGTTGCGGATGGCCCGCTGTTCGTGTTGGCAGTCGGACTGAGATCAGCCGAGGCGTCCATGTTCGCGGTGTGTATGTCGCTGTACATCATGGACTACATCGGCAAGCGGGATCTGACCTCCACCGAATCCCGCCGCATGGTGTACATCGGTGCATCGTGGGTCATTGGTCCAACACTCGGCGTGTGGTTGTGGAGCAACACGCACACATCCGCACCGTTTCTTATTTCGATCATGATGACGCTGGTAACGGTCTGGTACTTCTGGCATCTTCGGTTGCATCGAAATCCTGTTCTCCTCACACCGACCACAGCAATCCCCAACGCTGCTCACAGCATGGTTCGGTTCTTCCGCCAGCGAAATCTGAGGATCGCTTACGCCATCACCACGAGCCGGGCAATTTTCTGGGCGGCACTTTTTGTCTACGGGCCGATTTATGTGGTCGAATCCGGTCTGCCGAAGTGGGCAGCAGGCGTCTTTCTCTCGGCAGCGAGCGGAATGCTGTTCATCAGCCCGATGGTCCGCATCACCGCTGAACGCGTCGGGACGCGTGCGGTCATCATTGGTGCTCTTGGGGTGATGTCGGCGAGCATGGCGGCGTTGGCGATCATCGGCGACGCCCGCCAAATCGGCATCGTCTTTTGGCTGACGGGCGCTTTGGGCGGCGCCGCAGTCGACATGCTCGGCAACATCCCATTCATGCGCCTCGTGAAACCACGTGAACGGGTTGCCATGACCGCGATCTTCACGACGTGGCGCGAGATGTCGTTCCTCATCGCACCGATTATCGGAGCGATTGCACTCGGACTGGGCACGTTCTGGCTCATGTACTTCGTGATCGCTGTACTCCTGGCGAGCGCCGCCATTGCCACGTCGTTCCTGCCTCGCCGACTGTAGGGAAGCACCTCAGACAAATTGCTCGCAAGCCTTAGAGAATGGCGAGGAGCGCGTTACTCGGCACCACGTTGGCGCCATCGGCTCGAACATCGCGAACGATCTCGGCATCGTTGGTCACCACAACGACAGCGCAGTTCGTCGGCAACCGCCTCACCTCATCGCGGATCACGTCGTCGGCAATAACACCCTCGGGCGAGTAGACAACTCGGATGAGCCGTCGACGATCGGCGTGGGCGCCGACGATCGAAGCACCGTCGAACACGACCGTCGCATCGGTCCCGAAACGTCGAGCCAGGTTCTCCATCGCGTCGAGGAGGGCGACGCGCTGGCGTTCGAGCGAGCGATTCGGCCAGCCCAACTTTGTAACGTTGTAGCCGTCGATCAACATCTGCGCATCGGACCGCGCCAGATACTCGGCAGCCTCAGCTGAACTCCCGATGACGCCGCCAGGGAGCGCGACGGGCGTGCGATGGATTGGCCGGTTGCCCCGGGCCTGTTTCGTGCTGGCCTCGACGGCCTGTGGAGTCGACAGCAGTGATTCGAGTTGCTCGGCGAGAGCACGAGCGGCAGATGCCGCTGCGGCGACGTCCGCCGAGTTGTCGAGCACAGGTGCTGGCGGGGCCGGTTGGCGGCGCGCTGCCGTGAGTTGGTCGGTGAGTTGGTCGGTGAGTGTCGCCCACTTTGCCTCGGCTGCGGCCTCCCGGTCGCGGGCATGGCGAACGTCCATCCGAACGTCGAGTAGTTCGGTTCGGATCTCGAAGACGATCTCTTCGGATTTGGCCAGCTCGGCCCGAAGGTCGTCGATCTCGATCGACTGCATCTGCGCGACCTCGTCTCGGTGCACCAACTCGGCTTGAGCACGGACCGTTGCCTGTTCGGCTGCGGCGCGGCGCTTCTCGGCCCGCTTCAGCTGTGTCTTGAGGTCAACGTCATCGACAGCGGCATCTGCTGCGGAGGCAAGAACGGAGGCCTGCTGCTCCCAGCCTTTGGCGTCGGCCAGCCAGAGTCGCCCGATGTCGTCGACGAGTTCGGGCAGCGCGCCGGCGGACAACCGCGTGCGGAATACAGGATCGCCCTCAATGCAGCGACGAAGCCGACCCAGAGCCGAATTCGTGAGCCGCGGCTTGTTAAAGAAGGGCCTGAGGTCCTTCGGGAACGGTACAGCCGGCTTGCGCTTTTGACCTTCGGCCGCCATCAAGACGGCGAATTCGAGCGCGCTGCGAAGGTGGCGGTGTTCGACCCCTGCGCCCTGCTCCTCGTCCATGATCTGACGCTACCGCACGCAGTCTGTTGGCGACCGTCGACTGGATGCTGGGGCCGTCGAACATTTGTTTGACTTTGTAGTCGTATTCGTGGTTCAGTTCTCTGATGTCAACTGGAGGCCTCGTCCCGTTCGTTCAGCGATCATTCGACGAACTCGGGCGCCCACTCAGCGACGTCACGTTCTGCACAGTCGACCTCGAAACCACGGGAGGTAACCGGCAGGAGGATCTCATTACCGAGATCGGTGCCGTCAAAGTTCGGGGTGGCGAGGTCCTTGGCACGTTCCAGACGCTGGTCAACCCCGGCCGCGCCATCCCGCCGAAGATCACTGTCTTGACCGGCCTGAGCGATGCGGTCGTCGCCACAGCACCTCGGATTGAGACCGTGCTCCCGGCCCTGCTTGAATTCATGGGCAACACCGATGCTGGCGGCACTGTGATCGTCGGGCACAACGTCGGGTTCGACGTCGCCTTCATCCGTGCTGCGCTCGAGCGCAGTGGTCGCCCCCGGTTGGAGGGAACGATCATCGACACCGTTGCGTTGGCCCGGCGCTTGGTCCGCGATGAGGTGCCGAACTGCAAGCTCGGCACACTTGCCTCCCGGCTCCGCCTCGCGCACCAGCCGAGCCATCGGGCGCTCGACGATGCCTGGGCAACCACCGACCTGCTGCATTTTCTGATCGAGCGAGCTTCGGGGATGGGCGTGCTCGGCCTCGACGACCTGATCGCGCTGTCGAAGCTCGCCGGTCATCCCCAGGCCGCCAAGTTGAAGATGACGGCCGACCTGCCACGGGGCCCGGGCGTCTATATGTTCTGCGGCCACCAGGGTGAGGTGCTCTACGTCGGCAAGGCGACCAACCTGCGCCAGCGAGTGCGGAGCTATTTTGGCAGCGACGATCGGCGCAAGATCGGTCCGATGCTGCGCGAGACCCAGACAGTGCGACACCTGCCTCTTGCCGATCCGATCACCGCCGAAGTCATCGAACAGCGGCTCATCGCCAGGCTCCTCCCCCGCTTCAATCGGGCTGGCACCAGGGCCGACAAATACTGCTTCGTCAAGCTCGATATCGACACGCCATGGCCACGGCTGTCAATCGTCAAGGAGCCCGCCAAGCACGGGCTTCATCTCGGGCCGCTGCCATCTCGGAAGATGGCGAACCTGGTCGTCGAGGCAATTCAGAGTGCGATCCCGTTGCGGCGCTGCACCGCACGGCTCGGTCGGAACTACGTCGCGCCCGACGATGCACCAGTGTGCAGCGCTGCCCAACTCGGTGTGGCGCATTGTCCGTGTTCCGGCACCGCCGATCCGGGCGAGTACACCCGCTCAGTCGAAATCGCACGACGAACTATGACTGGAGATCCGGCGATCGTCGTCGACCGTCTCCATGACAAGATGGCGGCATTGGCGTCGCAGCAGCGATTTGAAGAGGCCGCCGTGATTCGCGATCGATTGCAGACACTGCTCGGAGCGATCAAACGACATCGTCTCGTCGAAACGTTGCGGTCCGCCGACCGAGTCACGGTCACCATTGGTGACTCGACGTGGGTGGTCGACCAGGGCCGACTCGTCGATGTAATGCAGCGCGGCACCGTCGGCCGTGCGCTTCCCGTCGAGCCGCCTGCCCCAACAGCACTGGGCACTCCACTCCCCCGGGGAGCGATCGACGAAGCACTCGTCCTCGCGAAATTCTTCGAGAAACGAGCCGACGATCTCCTCGTCACGTGCACCGGCGATTGGGACTTTCCCGTTGCAGCGATCGACAAGGTGCAGCCGATTCATCAGACTCACGCCGAGCGGCAACGCCACGCGTCGTAATGCCCGCCACAAGCACATGGCACTCGCCGAGCACTCGTGGTTCGAGCATCGGTTTGCCGGCATGGACGAGCGCGAGCCGTGGAAGCCTGCGAGCGCAGAACCTGCGTTGGATCATGATCCACATGATCGAGGAGTACGCCCGCCACCTCGGCCACGCCGACCTGATCCGCGAGGCAATCGACGGCACCACCGGCTGAGTCAGACCCCGACCAGTGTGTACTTGACGCCGATGAGATCGTAGGTGCGGCGGGCACGTTGGTCGCGTGTCAACAGAGTGCAGTCGTTCACCCGAGCGGCCTCCGCGACCAGCGCGTCGTAAACGGCGCCGCCTGCGATCCCCACGGTCCCGAATCGCTCGATCAGCCCGACGGCTTGATCCGCCGGGATGATGTGGATGATCGGGAAGACTCGATCGATCAGCGCTGCGGCTGTGGGAGCATCGACCCCAAGCTGTCCGGGCATCCGGGTGAGCACCGAGTAGGTCTCGAACGCCGCGTGGCCTGCCAAGCCCGGAAGGAGCCGTTGGACAGCGGACCTGCAGTCGGCGTGCGCTGCATGCAGCGAATCCAGTGCTGCGACAGCGACGCTGGTATCGACGGCGAAGCGCTCAGCGCTGGTCGGCATCGCGCCATCGCTGTATGTCGGCATCGGTGATCGGGTTTCCATCGCCACGCTCGATGACCGGCCAACCGTCGACTTCGACAACACGTCGACCCGCTCTGCGCACCGGCGTCAAACGAATGACGTCGCCCTCGGTATCGATCTCGAGTTCAGAGTCGGCGCCGAGCGCCAGCCGATCGCGGACGTCCTTCGGGATGACCACGCGTCCCGCACGATCCACTGATACCAACATGGGTACCATCGTACCACTAACCGAGTCGGCAGCCCTGCGTGTCGATGGCGAGAATCTTGGCGTGGCCGCCATCTGGCATGGATCCCGCGATCGCCTCGGCGATCGCGCTGTCGCACATGAAACCGATGGTCGGCCCGCTTCCCGACAGCCACGCGGCCCACGCACCTGCCGACAGACCGGCATCCATTGCCTCCGCGGCACCCGGCACCTCAGAGATTCGCCCGGCCTGATGGATCCGGTCAGCTGCCGCGCCAACCAGCATGACCGGGTCGTCGGTGGCAATCGCTGCCACAAACTGCACCGAGCGACCGATGTTGTGAACGGCTGCCGCGAGATCGACGGTGGCGCCGAGCGCTTGACGCGACGTATCGGTCGATGTGGTCACATTGGGCACCCAAGCGACGAAGGACGCTGCAGCAAAGATCGGGCCAACCGGGATGCGAATCGCACGCCCCTCGACAAAGGCCGTCACTCCGCCAAAAAGCGAAGCTGCGACGTTGTCACCATGCCCCTCAAGGCCAGCCGCCAGGTCAAGAATCTCGTCGGAGCGCGCTGCGATCGAATGTTCTTGTTGCACCACCGCGAGTGCGGCAGCCCCAACCCGAGCAGCACCACTGAAGCCAAGGCCTCGGGCCATCGGAATGTTGCATCGGATCCACATTGGGCCGGTGCCACCGAGTGCCTCGAAAGCAATCCGACCGGGGTGATGCTGGTCAAGTTGCTGCGCGCCAGCCGGTGCGTCGCCCAGACCGCAATCCGCGAACAGGTTGAGGGCCATGCCCAGCACGTCGAAACCTGCACCGAGGTTGGCCGACGACGCAGGTGTACGAACGAAACCGGTCGTCACGACTCGCCCGCCGCCGACTGAGAGACTTCGGCCATCTTGGCGAGAGTTGCCGCTGCCCGACCATCGTCGATCGCTGCGCCGGCGAGTTCAAGTCCAGCCGCCACGGTGTCGGCACGCCCAGCAACAACCAACGCAGCGGCAGCATTGAGGACCACGATGTCGCGGTGCGGCCCGAGGTCTCCTGCGAGGACCCGCCGAACGACCTCGGCGTTGTTGTCCGGCGAGCCGCCCCGGATGTCGTCAGCGGTTGCTGGTGCGAGACCGAGATCGGCCGGATCGATCGTGAACTCAGAAACGTCGCCATCACGGAGCGCCAACACAGTCGAGGGTCCGGTGGTGGTCAACTCGTCGAGCCCACCCCCGTGCACCACCCAGGCAACATCAAGGCCCTGCCGCTCGAGCGCCTCGACCATCGGCCGAGCGAACGTCGGGTTTGCCACACCGATCAACTGCCGCTTGACCCGACCGGGGTTCGCCATTGGGCCGAGCAGGTTGAACGCTGTTGAAACACCCATCTCGCGGCGCGGCGGGCCGGCAAATCGGAAGGCCGGATGGAAGGCCGGCGCAAAACAGAAACCGATCCCCGCTTCGCGGACGCAACGGGCGACGCCCTCGGGCGACAATTCGAGGTGGACGCCGAGCAGTTCAAACACGTCAGCGGTTCCGGCCTGTGACGATGCCGAGCGATTGCCGTGCTTACACACCGGCGCTCCTGCTGCTGCCGTGACGATTGCCGCCATGGTCGAGACGTTGATCGAGTGCGAGCCGTCACCGCCGGTTCCAACGACATCGACGCAGTCAGCCCGTTCGGTGTCGGTCAACGGAACGATCGACGCTGCATCCATCGCAGCCCCGAGCATCCCGGCGAGCTCTTCAGCAGTTTCGCCTTTCGCCCGCAAGGCCACAACGAAGCCAGCGATCTGGGCAGGCGTGGCATCACCCGCGAGGATCGTCGACATCGCAGCGCCGGTTTGATGGGCGGTGAGATGGTTGCCCGCAATCAACTCATTCAAGAGCGCGGGCCAGCCACCGAGAGCTTCGAGAGTCACCATGATGAGATCGTAGGGCGCCGACCTCTCAGGTCGGCACGACGTTCAACTGACCTTGCGTCGTTGACGGATGATCCGACGACGGTCCCGTTCAGACGCTCCGCCCCAGACGCCAGCCTTCTCGCGGATCGTCAGGGCATGTTCAAGGCAGTCCGGCTGGACGGAGCAGCTCGAGCAGATCGACTTGGCATGAACCGAGCTGGCCTCATCTTCGGGATAGAACACCCTCGAGTCGAGCCCCCGGCAAGCACCAAGGTGCCACCATTTCGGTTCCGTGTTCGTGTGTTGCAACGACATATCTCTTCAGACCCCCCGTCCAAGGTCGCCACCAACGCTGGTGCCGACATACATCTTCGGGTCTGAACTTAGGTGACCAAGAGCACGTTGCGCAAGACGATCTGTCAACTTCAGGACACCATTTTGCCAACCGCACGCACAGTGCGTTTACGCTCACCTTTTGTGGTCGCGTCGTGCGTGCTCAGAGATGCCGTAGGCCCGTGCAACAATCTGCATCGGGTGAAGTGCCTCGATGTCGAGGTGCTCGCTGACCGCTGCGTTCGCGAAATCACCGTCGGCCGCAACGGCGTCAGGACTGGTCGTGGCAATGCGTCTCGCCAGTCGCTCCGCGAGTTCGTCGGCGACGGCGTCGTTGTCAGCGCGGAGGCCCCAGGGAGTTTCGATTCCCGACGTACCCCGAATCTGCTCTACTCGGGCGCCGGCGAGCCGCAGCAGATCGCGGCTATCGAACTCGGCATGACGGTCGGTCAGGTGGCCCGATCCAACCGATGTAACCCGATCGAACGTCTCGCCCCTGAAGTCGGTGTCGAGTGCGGTGTCGTCGGCTCGATGCAAACGCATCAGATATTCCGAAGCGTCGTAGGTGCGGGCGGCCACCAGTTCGGCATCGAGACGCATCTTCGCCGGAACGTGATCGACATACGCCGAACGAAGGATCGCTCCGCAACCCGGCTGCGGAACGACAATGTCAGTGCCGGAACGAGCCTCGCTCGCGAGCGCCTTGACGTTGCGCTTGGCAATTTTGGCGAACCGATCGAGGTCGCCCGCATGCAGCGACGGGGCACCACAGCAACCCGCCGATGACGTCGAGCATTCGATTCCATTGCGCTCGTAGACCTTCACCAGATCGGCGCCGATCGCCGTGTTGCGGTATTCGACCAGGCAGGTCGGAAACACTGTGACGGCTCCTTGCGGGTTGCCGATCAGGACCCGCGGGCGGTTGTCGAACCACGTCGTGAAACGCTCGGCCCGATACAGCCGAAGTCGACGATTGGCAGACACACCCGTGATCCGGGCAACAAGGCGGCGGACGAACGAGCCGGGTGCAGCACTGACCACACGGTTGGCAAGCCCGCTCGCTGCCGATCCGGTCCACCCAATCAGGTCAGCGTGCCCGAACGATCTGGCGACCACCTTGCTTCGCCACGACGTGATGCCTGTGGCGTGTTGCATTGCCTTCGCGCGCAGCACGAGTCGTGGAACATCGACCTGCAGTTCATGCAATGCAGGGGTGTACGGGCAAGATGCCGAGCAGAGGTTGCACTGGACACAACTATCAACAACAAGATCTTGATCGAGCGGTGTGAGCCTGCCGGCGTCGTGGTCGTCACGACGTTCGATCAACTCGAAGAGCGACGGGAAGGTCGTGCAATACGACTCGCATCGTCGGCACTCGTGGCAGACCTGGAACACACGAGTGAGTTCGTTGCGGACCGTTGACTCGTCGACGTACGCATCGTGACGTGGATCAAAACCAACGGATGGTCCAGCAGATGGTGTGGAAGATGGCGTCGTCATGATGGCTCTTGGAGAACACGATATCTGACGCCATGACGACAACTTCTGTTCCGCTCTGATCGCGTAACGGGCCACGCACGGACCTACGGTGGGGGGATGACGGGTCGCCAGTTCTCACGGTCGCACATGCTCGCTGAGCTGCGCAACAGTGCGTCCGGAGAGGCCGATCCATTTGATGTCGTCGTGATCGGCGGCGGCATCACCGGTGTCGGTGTCGCCCTTGATGCAGCGGCTCGAGGCTTACGGACCGCGCTCATCGAGCGTGACGACTTTGCGTCCGGCACCTCCTCGAAAAGTTCGAAGATGGTTCACGGTGGTCTGCGCTACCTCCAGAACGGCGACGTCCGGCTCGTGTACGAGGCACTGCGCGAGCGGCGGCGGCTCATGAAGAACGCGCCCCACCTCGTGGACGTGCTGCCGTTCATGATCCCGATCATGACCAAAGACAGCGTGGTCTCGAAGAAGATCGCCCGGGCACTCGGGTCGGCGATGTGGATGTACGACATCACCGGCGGCTGGCGCATCGGTAAGTTCCACAAGCGGGTCAACGCCGAGCAGGCAGCCAAGCACTTCCCCACCACCCATCTCGAGAAGCTCAGCTCGGGCTACCTCTACTACGACGCCGGCGCTGATGACGCCCGACTCACCCTGACCATTGCCCGCACGGCAGCGGCGCGTGGCGCAGTCGTCATCAACCGAGCCGGCCTCGTCGATGTTCTGACCAACGCCGAGGGTCGCGCTGATCGGGTGGTCGTCGAGGCCGACGGTGAGCGGATCACCGTGCCCACCAAATCCGTCGTGAACGCGGCCGGCGTGTGGGCCGACGAAGTGCGCTCGCTCGACGAGGGCACGCACCCCGATTCGATCCGCCCGGCCAAGGGCGTACACCTGACGATTCCGTGGGAGAAAGTGCGCAACGACATTGCTGTGATCATCCCCGTCAAGCGCGACAAGCGCAGCCTGTTCATCGTGCCGTGGGGCCCGATCGGCGACGGCACGTTCCGCCACTGCTACGTGGGCACCACCGACACCGATCACGATGGCGGACTCAACGAACACCAGACCACCGCTGTCGATGTCGACTACTGTCTCGAAGCGTTGAACCAGGCCCTCGACACCGATGTCGTGGGAACGATCACGCTCGCCGACGTGACCGGCGTGTGGTCAGGCCTTCGTCCGCTGGTGAAAGGCCCATCGGAAGATCAACCCACCAGCAAAACCGCCGACCTCTCGCGGCAGCATCAGGTGGCAGTCAGCGACTCCGGGGTCGTGCGTGTCAGCGGCGGCAAGCTCACGACCTATCGAGCAATGGCCGAAGACACCGTTGAACAGGTCATGCGAGGCATCGGACGATCGACGCGAGTGCCACGTTCGAAGTCGACACGCCACTTGAAGCTGCTCGGCGCAGCCCAACGCCGAACATCCGATGGGTCGACTTCGTCGCATCTCGGCAACCGTTACGGCACGCTTGCCGCCGAGGTCCGCGCACTGATCGCGTTCGACGCCACGCTCGGCGAGCCAATCGCGCCTGGCCATCCGTATGTGCGAGCAGAGATCATCTATGCAATCCACCATGAGATGGCAACCACCCTCGACGACGTGCTCGCCCGACGTACCCGACTCCACATCTTCGATCGACCTGCCGCACTTGCTGCCGCTCCTGGCGTTGCCGAGCTGATGGCTACCGAATTGCACTGGGATGCAATCGAGGTCGACCGACAACTCACCAACTACCAGCAGCTCTGCGCTGCAGAGGACACCGCCGCCCGTGATCAATCCCTCCTCCCCCACACCTCCCATTGAGCTCGTCGCTGACGGCGACGTCATCACCAGCCGCTCGACGGCTACGCCCATCGAGGTGCCCGAGGAATTGCTCGCCGTCCTCAATGAGATCTGTGAAGTTGTCGAGGACGATGGCCAAGTCGCCGAGGCCAGCCGCGACTGGTGGCCACTTGCCCTGCACTGGTCGCTCCGCGGCGAAGTACCGCAGCTCGCTGACCTGATCGCCCGCCCTGCATCAACTGCCGATGTGGTTGCCGTACTCCAAGCGTGCAATATCGGCCGCGTGCCAGTGACACCATCGGGTGGCCGCAGCGGCGTGTGCGGTGCAGCTGCGCCGGTGTTCGGCGGAGTGGTACTCGACATGACCGCGCTGCACGGCATCGAGTCGGTTGACACCGTCTCCGGCATCGTCGAAGTACGGCCCGGCACGTTCGGCCCCGACCTCGAACGCATCCTGAACGAGGAGCACGGCCTGTCGGTCGGGCACTTCCCCCAGAGCTTCGACTTGGCGACGGTCGGCGGCTGGGTCGCTTCACGCGGCGCCGGGCAGTACTCGACGCGCTACGGCAAAATCGAAGAAATGGTGGTCGGACTCGAAGCTGTTCTGCCCGATGGCACCGTGATCCGCACTGGTGGCGCTCCAGCTGCAGCGGCCGGGCCCGACCTGACCGAACTACTCGTTGGTTCCGAAGGCACCCTTGGCGTGATCACCAACGTCTGGTTGAAGGCGCACCCACTCGCTGCAACCGAGCGGCGCGCCACCTACATATTTGACACGTTCGAAGCCGGCGTCGAGGCATGCCGCCTCACCATGCGCTCGGGGGCAACGCCGGCAGTGCTGCGCCTCTACGACGGCCCTGAGTCGGCTCGCGGTCGCGGTGGCGACGGCACGACCTGCACGCTGCTCGTCCTCGACGAGGGGAACGAACATCTCGTCGATGCAACAATGCGCGTCGTCGACGACGCGTGCCAGAGCGCTGGCGGTCGCTCGGGCAATGTCGAGTTGGTCGAGGCGTGGATGCAACACCGCAACGACACCAGCGCATTGCAGGGCCTGACCCGCAAGGGGTTCGTGGTCGACACGATGGAGATCGCAGCGCCGTGGTCTGCGCTGATCGGCATCTTTAACGGGGTCCGCGAGGCAATGCTCAATGTGGCGCACGCACGCGCCTCCACCTGCCACCTCTCGCATAGCTACGCCGACGGCGCCTGCCTCTACTTCACCTTCGCTGCCACACCGCCTGCCGACGAGATCGAGTCGACGTATGTGTCGATGTGGGATGTTGGCACTCGGGCCGTACTTGCCAACGGCGGCAACCTCTCGCACCACCACGGCGTCGGCCTCAACCGCCAGCGCTTCATGGCTGAGGCACTTGGCGATGCGCACGGCGTGTTGCAGCGGGTCAAGGACTCGTTTGACCCGCACGGGATCATGAACCCTGGCAAGTTGGGATTCACGTCCAGTTTCGGTGAGGTTCGGTGGCCGTGAGCGATCCGCTCGACAAAATTTCCGCCGTGTTGCCAGGCCGATGGGACTTCGATGCGCTGCGTGCCGGTGCTGGCGTCACGGTGGTGTTCGCCGTTCCGTTCTTCGTGTTCGCCGCCTTGCTCGATTCAGACAACAACGGCACGAACAGATTGCTGTTCTTCGGGTTTGTACTTGGCTTCACGCTCGGCGCCGGTTGCGCCGCCTGGGTGCAGCGGGCCGGGGCCCCATTCAGCCACGGAATCGTCACGGCGTCGGGAACGTTTCTTGTCGTGCAGGCAATCCTGATCCTCGTTGCACTCGTGAGGGGGAGCACGATCAATTGGCTGAGCATCTTCTTCACGCTCACCTTCGTGGCGTTTGCTGGCTTGATGGGCGGCATTCTCGGCAATCGACTCCAGCGGCGCGGCTTCGTCCCATCACAGCGAAGGCGCCGCTAATGGCACAGTTTCTGGTGATCGACGTCGGCACGAGCGGGCTCCGAGCCGCGGTGGTCGACGACACGCTGTCAATCGTGGCGTTCGAATACCGAGCGTGCCCGCCGAGTAGCCCGTCACCGGGCCTCGTCGAGTTCGATGCCGCCGACATCGCTCGACTGTCACTCGATGCTGCGCATGCCGTTCTGGCCCGGGTCGATGACCCTGTCGACGCAGTCGGCATCACCAATCAGCGGGCCAGTGTCGTGGTCTGGGATCGCGCCACGGGCAAGCCAGTCGGCCAAGGTCTTGGCTGGCAGGACCTGCGCACCGTGATGGAGTGCATCATGGCCAAGGCCGAACACGGTTGGGCAATGGCACCCAACCAGAGCGCAACGAAACTCCAGTGGATCCTGGCCAACACACCTGACCTCGAGGGCCGCGACCTCTGCGCTGGCACCCTGGACAGTTGGTTGGCTTGGACGCTGACAGAGGGCGCTGTCCACGTCGCTGATCACACCAACTTCTCGGCGACTACCACCGGCCTTCGCTCGATCGACGGCACCGGATGGCGACACGACATCCTCGATGCCTTCTCGATCCCCGAAGCAATCCTGCCCGACGTCGTTGACTCGGCAGGTGTGATCGGACATGCCACAGCGCTCCCCGGCAGCCCACCGATCGCCGCGCTGGTCGGCGATCAGCAGGCCTCACTCATCGGCCAGGGCTGTGTCCGGCCCGGCCAGGCGAAGATCACGTTCGGTACGGGCGGGATGCTTGATGTGTGCACCGACGGCGGCACCCCCGATGCAGCCAACCGTCATGCCCACGGCACCTATCCCCTGCCGGTCTGGTCGCTCAGAGGCACCCTTACCTGGGGTGTCGAGGGCATCATGCTGTCGGCTGGCACGAACGTCGAGTGGCTCCGTGACGACATGGGTCTCATCGATACCGCTGAGGCAAGCCACGACGTCGCATCTCAGTGTGCCAACTCGGGTGGAGTCATGTATGTGCCGGCATTACTCGGGCTCGGCACACCCAGTTGGGACTACGGCGCCCGCGGCACCCTGCTCGGCCTGACTCGGGGAACCGAACGCAGCCATGTGGTACGCGCCGTGCTCGAAGGCATCGCACACCGAGGCGCAGACCTGGTCGACGCAGCAGTGGCCGACACCGACGTCGATCTGGCCGCGTTGCGCATCGACGGCGGCATGAGCCGCAACCCCACATTCGTCCAGGCCCTTGCCAATGTGACGGGTCTGCCGGTCGAGGTCGCGCCGGTGGTCGAGGCCACGACGCTGGGCGCGGCGTTCCTCGCCGGCGTCGGTATTGGCGTCTGGAGCGAGGTTGGCGACATCGATGCCCTGTGGACTCCGGCACACACGGCGACCCCCGACGCCGGCGTCGATCGTGATGCACTCCGTCTGAGCTGGGCTAATGCCCTGACCCGGGCCGCTGGATGGATTCCTGATCTGTCGGCACTCGACTTCTGATCAATCACCCCTCGCGGCCCACATTGGCCCTACAATCAGCGAGCGAATTGGAACAACAACGCCCGAACCACCAGGCTGTTCTCTGTATGAACTCGAAAGGACCATCCCTCGTGGATCTCGACACCACTGAGCGCGCATCGTCGCGGCGCTCCCTGCTCAGCCTTGGCGGCATCGTCGCGGCTGGCACCGCCGTAGCCCTCGCCAGCAGCACATCTGCCGCTGCCGCTCCGGACAAGCCCACCGATGCCGACCGTGTCGCACTGAACGCTGCGTTGCGTCTCGAACTCGCAGTTCGCGATCTGTACCAGCAGGCCGCCGGCGAACTCGACGGCGACGTCGCTCAGTTGGCCAGCGTTGTTGCTAAAAATCATGAGTCGTACGCCCAGGCCATCTCCGGCGCCATCGGCACTTCGGCGAACCAGCGCAACGAAGACGTCTTCAATGCGCAGCGCAGCCTCTTCGCTGTCAGCGATGCCCAGGCCTTCGGTGCAGCCGCTCGGACACTTGAGAACATCGCTGTGGCCACCCACACCGAATCGCTCGCCAACTACGAGAGCATCGACGCCATCGAGCTGACCGCCTCGATCATCACCACCGAATCCCGCCAGGCTGTTGTCTTCACCAGCCTCGCCGGTTTCGCTTCCAACCTCGACGAGATGCTGAGCAACTCTGTTGCGCCCCTCGAACTCTCTGGCGGTGCAGCATGACCGACTCAACTCCCCTCACCACAGCGAACCTCGACGCCCGCGTCGGTCGCCGCCAAGCTTTACGGATCGGCGGCCTGTCGGTTTCGCTTGCGGCGCTGGTCGCAGCCTGCGGCACCGATCGCGGTGGCGACACCGCCCCGGGCCGAGTCGGCAACGCTGACCCGATCCTGCCGCCACCTGACTACGCCGTCAACGATGTCGTTCTGCTCCGTACCGCGTCGTCGCTCGAACTCACTGCTGTTGCCGTGTACGAGACCGCCAAGGGCCTGGGTGTCCTGGAAGGATCGACCGCCGAGCTCGTCGAGCGCCTCCAAGCCAATCACCAAGCCACTGCCGACAAGATGGCCGAACTGACCGAAGCTGCCGGCGGCACTGCGTGGACCGATACGAACCCGTGGATCATGGAACGGGCAGTCGCTCCGATTGTCGACACGATCACCATGAGCGACGACGTTCTTCGTGACGTCATCAACCTCGCCATCACGCTTGAGAACCTTGCCGCGTCAACGCACCAGTCGCTCACGGGCATCCTGACCGAGCCGAAACAACGGCTCGCCACCGCCAACGCCTCCACCGAAGAGTCCCGCCACAGCGCTGCGTTGGTCCTCAATGTATTCGGAACAGGAAATCGGTTCAGCCCGGCGCTCGTCAACGAAGACGTCGAGCGCACACCACAGAACACGCTGGCGATGTACGCCATCAACTCCGCGTTCGGTTCACTTGCTCAGCAGGAACTGATTGTCGGTGAAGCTGACGAGAACGGTGCACGGACGACGTTCATCCTCGCTACCCCTGCGGCCAACTCTTTCATCTACGAAGAACTCAGCTGACGCCGTAGGCTCCCCCACGCAATGGTGAGGTGGCCGGGTAGCCGCGGCGGTGGGCCTTCGGGTGATGCCGTCGAGGAAAGTCGGGACTCCACAGGGCAGGGTGCTGGCGAAAGCCAGGTTGGGGCGACCTGACGGACGTGCAACAGAGAGAGACCGCCGATGGATGAGCCACCTTTCGAGGATGGCTGATCACAGGTAAGGCTGAAACGGTGCGGTAAGAGCGCACCAGCAGTCACGGCGACGTGGCTGGCTTGGTAAACCCCACCCGGAGCAAGACCGAGCAGAGGACATGAACGGCCCGTTCGCACCGTTTCGACGGCGCATCCTCGGGTAGGTCGCAAAGATGGATGGCTGCCAGATCGACTTCGGTCGATCTACAGAATCCCGCTTATAGGCCGCCTCACCATTGCGCCCATACCATGAGCTGGGGCGTTGGCGCTAGTTGCTCGCGCAACAAATCTCTTTGCGCCAAAGGCACGTGGACGGACAGTCCCGAAGGTCGAACAGAAGTTGTGGCAAATTTTCGTGTCGAATCGGCGGTCTTGAACATTTTGATCCAATCTTGATCTCAATCAGATCGTGGCCTGAAAATACAGGCGTAGAGCAACTGGCGCTAAACGACTCACGCCACGGAACCGCATCACCAAGAAGTAACACCTTGTGCAGACTCGGAGTCACCATCAAACCAAGAAAGAATCCAGCATGCCGAATACCCCCAACACCATTGAGCCGTCTCGCGTCTCGGGTCGCCGCCTCCTCCTTCGCCTCTGTGCGCTTGTCGCAATAACGTCGACCACGTTGGGACTGGTCAGCGCCGCGCCCGCTACTGCCGGCGACACAACCGCAACCGTGACCATCACAGGTGGTGCGCTCACCATCACCGTGCCAGTCAACGCTGGCAACCTTGGATCCGCGGTAAACACAGTCAGCGGTTCGACCATCGGAGGCCAGCTCGGCCAGGTGCAAGTCAGCGACTTACGCAGCGGTACCACCGGCTGGGTTGCCTCCGCCATCTCCACACCGTTCACGCTCTCTGGTTCAACCATCGCGGCCAGCAACATCGGATATGTAGCTGGGTCTATTACCCCAGTCGGCACCGCCACATACACGGCCAACAACCCGACCAACCTCGCTGTTGTCTCGCCCGTCGTGACAGCGACTGCCATCACCGGCAACAACTCCGCAACATGGAATCCAACGATCAACGTCTTTATCCCAGGCGGAACGACCGCAGGGACCTACACAGCAACCATCACTCACTCGTTGGCGTGACCCCATGACGACACCGCTGCGAGCCGCCCTCGCCGCCATGATCACCATCGTGGTCGCAACTTCCGGGTTCACGGCGCCCGCGTCCGCTGCGCCAGCGCCAATACCGAACACTGAAGCGGGCAGCATCGGTCTTCGTCTCCTCGACCAACCCGCCGATACGACAGACAACCCACGAGCCCAGATCTACATCATCGATCACCTTGCACCGGGCACAGAGATCCAACGCCGCATCGAAGTCTCGACCACCAACACTGCTGCGCAGGTCCACCTCTACGCAGCAGCCGCGACCATCACCAACGGCTCGTTCCTGGGAGAACCTGGCGAGAGACCCAATGATCTATCGACCTGGACATCGGTAACACCCGGCGACATCAACATGGCATCCAATCAAATCGCGACTGCGACCGTGACAATCACCGTCCCGAGCGACGCAGCCCCAGGTGAGCACTACGGCGTCGTCTGGGCCGAGGCCCGCACCCCCGCCACCGACGACGGAGTCATACAGGTGAACCGGGTCGGCATCCGCCTGTATCTCTCGATCGGACCCGGCGGCCCACCCGCAGCGGCCTTCGAGATCACATCGCTCGCGGCGGGAAGGGACCTCGCCGGCGTACGAACCGTCGTTGCCAACGTCACCAACGCCGGCGGCCGGGCACTCGACATCTCTGGAGAACTCGACCTCCGCAGCACCTCAGGTGATCTGCAAGCAGGGCCATACCCTGCTGACCTCGGCTCGACACTCGCGATTGGAGCCACCGAGCCAGTGACAATCACGATCAACTCCGAATTGCCCGCCGGCCCATGGGACGCTGAGATCACACTGCGAAGTGGACTCGTCGAACGATCCGCGACCGCTGAACTCACATTCCCCGCTTCTGGGATTTCGCCCTCTGTGCCTGCCGAACCAATCGACGCCGGCAGGAGCGGTCTGCCACTACTTACCGGACTGTTTGCAGCCATTGCTCTGTTGGCTCTCGTCGGCGTATTCGTTCTCGCGATGATCATCGTTCGACGTCGACCGACAGAGCACACGGAGCAAGCGTTCCCCGCGTAGGCGGCACGCGGCAATCAAGGACATCTGCATGCAAACGTTCAGAACTTTTTGCCGCTCCAAAACCGCCACGTTTGCAACTGTGCTCGCTGTCGGCGCCGGCCTGTTGTTCGCGATCGATCGACCCGCCGAAGCAGGAATTGTGCCAGCGGTGGCGATGGGAACCGCCGACAGCTACTCGGTGCTCGGCGCCTCAACGGTGACCAACACGGGCTCCAGCGTTCTCGGCCAAAGCGTCGGCCTCTCGCCGGGAACAGCGATAACCGGCTTCCCACCAGGTGTGGTGTTGGCTCCGGGAACGATCGAAGCTGCCAACGCAACGACACTGCAAGCCCAGTCGGACCTGACGACCGCGTACGTCGACGCCGCGAGCCGCTCAGTTGAGGTAACGCTGGGCAATTCTGATCTCGTGGGCCAGACACTTGTTCCTGGCGTCTACGCAGCGACTGCGAAGGCACCGCTCAGCCTGTCAGGACAACTTATCCTCGACGGCCAAGGCAACCCCAACGCCGTGTTCATCTTCCAGACCGACTCGACTCTGACCACGAGTGTCGCCAGCTCCATCGCCCTCACCGGAGGAGCCTTGGCGTGCAACGTCTTCTGGCAAGTCGGTAGCTCGGCCACCCTCGGCGTCAGCTCGACGTTCGTCGGAAACATCTTGGCACTGGTCTCGATCACGGTCGGGACCAGCGCCTCCGTGCACGGCCGAACCCTCGCTCGCAACGGCGCGGTCACGCTCGACAACAACGTGTTTAACAAACCTGGCTGCACCAGCCCTGGGGCACTCTCCATCACCGTGCCGTCTGATGCAGGAAGTCTCGGATCCGCGGCAAACACAGCCGGCGGATCGACCATCAGCGGCCAACTCGGTGAGGTGCAGGTCACCGATACGCGCAGCGCTACCACTGGTTGGGTTGCCTCCGCCGTCTCCACAGCGTTCACGTCCACTGGTTCGACCATCGCGGCCAGCAACGTCGGATACTCCGCTGGCACGATCACCAAAGTCGGCACCGCCACATACACGGCCAATGATCCCCCCGACCTCACTGTCGTCTCGCCTGTCGTGACAGCGACTGCCATCACCGGTCACAACTCCGCAACATGGAATCCGACCATCAGCGTCTTTGTCCCAGGTGGAACGACCACCGGGGTCTACTCAGCAATCATCACCCATTCAGTCACGTAGACGGACCCGTTGGAGCAGTCTCGTTGAAGGTGTGCAGGATCGGGCTGCCGTCACGGAAGTTGATGCGGCACACCGACGCATGGTCGAGGTGGCAGGTCCACGAGATGCCGATGTCGACACCGAGCGCCCACGCCACTGCCGACTTCATCGGTGACACGTGGCTGACCACGACAATGTTCGACATCGAAGCCCGCTCGACCAAATCGTTACATGCGGCACGGACGCGCTCGTCGAGTGTGGCAAGCGACTCGCCTCCCTGCGGCACGTAGGCGAAGTCCTTGCGCCAGTTGTTCCAGACCTCGGACGGGACGTCGGCGTGCTTCACACCTTCGTACTTGCCGTACGACAACTCGATGAATCGCTCGTCTGTTTCCACCGGCAATCCGAACGCCTCTGCGGTCTGCTGCGCACGCTGCAAGGGGCTCGCTATGACGGCGTCGACCTGCCCGGCGCCAAGCACCATCGCTGCCACCGCGACGGCCTGCTGTACGCCGACCTCGTCGAGATCCTGATCAAGGCGCCCTTGCAGTTGGCCGGCCTTGTTCGCCGCCGTGCGGCCATGTCGGACGAGAATCAGCACGTCAGGAGTTTGGCACAGCCCGTCAGTGTCCAGGCACTGCGGACAGTAGTCCGTTCTCCATAAATCGCCGCCGACTCTCGGGAGTGCCCAGCTTGTTGTTGCGCCAGATCCAAGTGCACAGGCCGAGACCGACCAGTTCGAGGAGCACGCTTGTCAGACCACGGTCAGTAACCGGCCACGGATCGTCACCAAAGCTCAGCCCAGTGAACGGCCACCAGAACACATCGGTGTTGTTCCACGCCCCGTCGAAGACGAGATGCAAGAACATGCCGATCGGTAAACCGAGGAGCATCTTGCGGATCGGCTTGCGACCCGACGTGGCCAGCATCAACACCGCCAGCAGGACAACGCTCACCGTGATGCTGTGCAGTGCACGGGCCCCACCGAACAGGCCGTCGAGGAGTGGCAGGAGCGACCCGACGACAAGCAGCCGGTAGTCGAAACGTGGATCGCGAAAGACGTAGCCGACCGCCAACACGGCGGTGCCGATGAACCAGAAAAACATGTCAGACGATGAGCAGACGGCCGCACTGCGGGCAGTCGGTGTAGCCCGACTCGGCAGCCTCTTCCTTGGCCGTGTCGACCTCGGCAGCGGACAGGTCGAGGTGGCAACCCTCGCAGCGATGGCCCTTCAATTCGGCAACGGCGACCCCCACCGCTGAACGCACGGCATCGTAGTGCGAGGTGACGTTGGAATCGAGCGGCTCGAATGCTGCGATGCGCTGGTCGACGAGGCCAGCCAGTTCGGCGTCGATGTCGTCGCAGACACGTGCCAGTGCCTCATCGGAGGATCGCAGTGCGGTCCGGAGGGATTCCTCGGTACCGAGGTGGGCAGTGAGGTCGTCGTCCAGCGCGGCTTGCTCTTCAAGCGCAGCGAGTTCTTTGTCGTCGAGTTCGTCGCGCTTGACGTTGATCGTTTCGATCTCGTGCATCAGCGCTTCGGCCTCGCGGGGAGCGATGACCGTCTTCATCTGCGCTTCGAGCCGCTGCCGATGGGAGGTGAGTTCGGCGTTCGCTGCCTCGGCAGATTCGATCACCGTCGCCAACTCGGCAAGGCGCTGCACGAGCTGCGTGCGGCGTTTCTCCCACGCGGTCATTTGGTCGGTGCGAGTCGCCAAGTCGTCGCGCTCAGGCAACCGCTTCCGCCGCACAGCGAGCTGATCGGCTTCGGTGTCGATCCGTTGCAACGTCAAGAGCTGGCTCGCCAACGAGACGTCGGCGGGGGCGGCAGGCTCGGCGTTCTCGGCAGTGTCAGCGTCGTCGGTCATCTCAAGCCATTGTGCCAGCTCGGCAACCAATCAGAGGCAAGGGCCGAGGATCGCCAACTCTTCGATCGTCGGTAGCGGTGAATTTGGATCGAGAATGTCTGGCGGAATCGTCGTACCAACCTCAACCGCCTCGACGATCGGGATGGTTTCCGCTGGCACCGTTTGAGTCGGCGAGGCATCCTCCAGCGGCGGTGTGGTCGCGGGCGCGTCAGGATCGACCTCCGACTCGACAACTTCGAAGCCGACAACCTCGATGAGACACTCGTTGCCCGGCAGGAAGAGACGGGCGTTGGGACGCTTGGGCGCCGGTGGTTCGTCCCAATCGAGGAGCGGCAGAAAGGCGTGCGCCGGATCCATGAACGCCTTCCAGATCTCAGCCGGGAAAAGACCGCCCTGGACCCGGTTGACACCTCGTGCAAGGAACTCCTCGATCCCAACCATCGGGGTGTAGGCATCCGGGTCGCCGACCCACACAGCAGTGGAGAGTTGCTTGGTGCCACCGACAAACCAGGCGTTGGTGTTGTCCTGCTGCGTGCCGGTCTTACCAAACGCCGCGCGGTCGTTGGCAAGCGAGTGGCGGCGGGCGGTACCGCTACGCAAGACGCCCTTCAAGATGTCGATGGTGAGCAGTGCCTTGTCCTGGTCGAAGACCTTCGAACCCGGGTCGAAGTGCGTGTAGGTGCGGACACCGTCAGCGTCGGTGATGTAGTCGACGTAGTAGGGCTGCTTGTGCACGCCCTCGTTGGCAACGGTCTGGATGCCGGCTGCCATGTCGAGCGGGCTGAGCTCGTTAGCACCCGTTGCGAAGCTCAAGAAGGGCTTAATCGGCAGGCGTTCACTCTCAGGTTGGCCGGTGTAGAGGTAGGGCGACGTGGCGGCCCGGTACACGGTGTCGACCATCCGGTTGAGGCCAACAATCTGTGAAAGGCGAGCGAACGCACAGTTCACCGACGACCAGGTTTGCTGGGCCAGGTTGGTGACGCTTCCTGCAATACCGCCGTTGATTTGAAAGAACGGTTCTTCTCCGCCGGGGTTGTCGAATCGGCAGCCTCGTACGCCGTCGATGATGTCGCCTGCCTGTGCGCCAGCCTGCACCGCTGCAGCGAGGATGAGGAACTTGATACTCGACCCGGTCTGGCGTGGAGCAAGGGCCATGTTGACCTCGCGCTCGTTGGGCACGAAGCCGGACCCGCCGACCATCGCACGGATCGCTCCCGAAGTGGAGTCGAGCGACACGATTGCGTTCTCGAACCGTCCGCCTGTTGCCGGCAGCACGTCGTGCGCGTCTTCGGCAAGCAACTGCAAATTCGAGTCGAGCGTCGTGTAGATCCGCAGGCCACCCCGGAACAGCTGGTTGTAGCGATCCTGCAGCGTGGCTCCGAGAATCGTTGACTTGTTGAGCAGATAGTCGCGTAGCGCCTCAGTGAAGTACGAGCGGTCGTTCGAGCGAGTGGGGATCGTCTTCACCCGGGTGGGGATGGCGAAGGTGTCGAGGACGACCCCGCGCTGGTCCTCAGTGAGGATCTCTTCGGTGACGAGGCGGTCAGTAACCTGCAGCCAGCGTGCACGGCTCCGTTCCGGCTCGTTGATCGGGTCGAAGCCCGACGGTGAGCGGACCAAGCCGGCAAGGAATGCGGATTCGATGAAGGACAGTTCGCCGGTGGTCTTGCCGAAGTAGGTCTCAGCTGCAGCCTGGATGCCGTACGCGTTGTTTCCGAAGAAGACGGTGTTCAGGTAGCGCTCGAGGATCTGCTCCTTCGTGAGCTCTTTCTCCAGCATCCGTGCGTAGTGCGCCTGGAGCAGCTTGTAACGGCCGTCGCGTTCGAGGCCGGCGAGGAAGTCATTCTTGACCACCTGCATGGTGATGGTCGATGCACCCTGCTGCGGTGAGTCACTTGCGAAGTTTGACAGCGTGGCCCGGACGAGTGAGCGGACGTTGACGCCGTCATGGTTGAAGAACTCCTTGTCTTCGACGATGAGGAACGCTTGGACGACTTGCAGTGGTACGTCCGCGTACTTGATCGGCTGGCTGTTCTCCAGCTCGTAGACGGCGATCTCCTCACCGTTGACGTCGTACACGTAGGTGCGCTGGGCGAGTCCCTCGAACTCGGGCAGGACCACCGGGAGCTCATCGTGAGCGTTCGCGATGTGCCAGATCCGCGGAGCAACGGCGACCACAACGGCAGTGATCAGCAGCGCACCCGCTGCGATGATCGCAAACAGACGAGGAAGCCAGCCGGTGATGCGCACAGTGGGTCGACAGTAGTGCTGCTGACTTACTGATTCCGGCCACCCGGCGAGGGTCACGCTGCCGCTACCTTTCATTCCGTGACCTCTCGCTTCCCCACCAAGCCCTTCCGCTTCGGCGTCCAGCTCTCAAACGCCGCCACCGGTGCCGACTGGACCGAGCAGGCAAGGATGGTCGAATCACTCGGCTACGACGTCGCCACGATGCCCGATCACTTCGGCGATCAGCTCGCACCGGTCCCAGCACTGCAGGCAATTCTCGATGTCACGACCACGCTGAAGGCCAGCGCGCTCGTGTTTGACAACGACTACAAGCACCCGGTTGTGCTCGCCAAAGAACTCGCAACGATGGACGTGCTCTCGAACGGCCGTGTCGAAGTCGGCCTCGGCGCCGGTTGGATGATCTCCGACTATGAGCAGGCTGGCATGCAGTACGACCGGCCTGGCGTGCGCATCGACCGTTTCCTTGAAGGCCTCCACATCATCAAGTCGGCAATGGGTCCCGACCCATTTTCCTTCGAAGGTGAGCACTACACGATCTCCAACTACAACGGTTTCCCGAAGCCGGTCGGTGGTAAGTGCCCGCCCGTGATCATTGGCGGTGGCGGGCCACGTGTACTGAAAATCGCGGCCCGCGAGGCTGACATCGTCGGCGTCAACGGCTCACTCCACGCCGGCGTGATCGGCCCAGATGCCATCTCGACGATGACTGGCGAAGTGATCGCCGAAAAGGTCGCGATCGTCGCCGCTGCGGCCGAAGCAGCTGGTCGGCTCGATCACATCGAAATGAACATTCGTGCCTTCTTCGTCAGTGTCACCGACGATCGCGCTGGACAGGTCACCGGTATGGCCAGCTTGATTGGTGTCGAAGAGCAGATGATCGAAAACTCGCCGTTCGCTCTGATCGGCAGCCCGTCGAAGATCGCCGAAGACATTGTCGCCCGCCGCGAGCAGTACGGCTTCAGCTACGTGATCGTCGGCCCAGACGAACTCGAGGCCTTCGCTCCGGTCGTCGCCCAACTCGCTGGCAAGTAACGCTCCGTGGCCCGCCGATCACTCGGCATCTCCGGTGAGTCGGCAGCCGCGCAGGCCTACATGGCCGGTGCCGAACTGCTCGGCTGGGACATCCGCTCCGAAGGTGCGGGCGTCGACGTCGTGGTGCCTGCGCCCCTTGCATTGACGCTTGCACTTGCTGACGCGTCGGTAGATGCTGGCGGCCGACGCTCGTTCGGGTGGCCCCTGATCACAACGGCAGCCGTCCAAGAACTGCTGCGACGGGCTCCATTGGTAGGTGCTGTCACGAACCTCTCGTCGAGGTCCACTCGTCCAGCCCCACCCGCAGAGGCGTCACTGTCGGGCGGCGGCGTGCTGCTCTCCTCGGCGCACGACCAGATCGCGCTCACGATGCTCGTCGCCCGGCTCGTCGGGATGGGCGCGCCGCAGTCGGTCACCGCATCCGTCGGGCTCGATGCGAACGGACTCGACGACGCTGCTGACGTGGCGATCGAATTCGTCGGCGGGCTCACTGCTCATGTGCACGCCGACTGGCAGTCGGAGTTGGTGACCAGCCAGGAGTTCCAGTTGGCCGGCGAGGCGGGTGTGCTGCGCTCCGAGACCGATCCGCGCCAGTCGCTCGAGTTCAACGGCGAGCGGGTTCGGCTTCTGGCCGCGAACGTCGCTGACGAGCAGCACCGCCCGCTCCACGAAACCGGTGTGGTCGCGATGCTCAAGACCATCGCCGCCGCGTTCGATGCGGGAACGCTCCCCTACGCCTTCACGCTGGCCTTCGGACGCGGCGTGCTCGAGGTGATCGTTGCGGCCGCTGCCTCGGCAGGCCGTCACCAGCCGGTAGCACTGCCGTTCGGTGGCGATCGCAACGCAACGCCGCAGCAGTTGCTGGCCGGCTAGTTCCGCTACTTGATCTTCTGATCCTTGGCGATCACGACGATGCCGTTGTCACTGATGGTGAACTGCTTTGCGTCTTGCTCGGCGTCAAAACCGATGCGGGTGAACTCGGGAACGTTCACGTTCTTGTCGACGATGCACCGATGCAGCCGAGCACCCGGCCCAATCGTGACACCAGGGAACAAGATCGAGTCGGTGACGTGGGCGTCATGGTCGACGAACGAGCCGGGCCCGATGATCGAGTTCTCGACATGTCCACCCGACACGATCGACCCCTGACATATCAAGCTGCCGTCGACAAATGCCGGCTCGCCACCACGTCCACGGGACACTTTGGCCGGCGGCAGCGCCTGACGACCGGTGAACACCGGCCACTTGTTGTTGTAGAGGTTGAACACCGGCACCGGTGCGATGAGGTCCATGTTGGCGTCGTAGAACGCATCGAGCGTTCCGACATCACGCCAGTACCCACGTTCGCGCTCATCTTGACCGGGCACGTCGTTCTTTGAGAAGTCGTACACGCGGGCTTGCCCAGACGCCGTGAGCGCAGGGATCACATCGCCGCCGAGGTCGTTCATCTCGCCGTCCTTCGGTGTGACGATGTCGATCAGCGTCTCTCGATCGAACACATAGTTCCCCATGCTCGCCAGACACATTTCATCGTTACCCGGCATGGTCGGCGGGTTGGCGGACTTTTCGTGGAAGGCAATGATCTTGCCGTCAGCGTCAGATTCGATCACGCCGAAGTCGACGGCCTCGCGCTTAGGAACAGGGATGGCCGCAACGGTGACACCGGCATTGTTCGCCATGTGTTCGTCGACCATCTGGCGCGGATCCATCCGGTAGATGTGGTCAGCGCCGAACACACAGACGATGTCGGGCTTTTCGTCGTTGATCAGGTTGAGGTTCTGATAAATCGCATCTGCTGAACCCTGGAACCAGTACGGGCCGCGGCGCATCTGTGCTGGCACGGGCGTGACGTAGTCGCCGAGCAGCGTCGAGAACCGCCAGGTCATCGAGATGTGACGGTCGAGGCTGTGGCTCTTGTACTGCGTGAGAACGACGATCTTGCGATAGCCGGCGTTGGCGAAGTTCGACAGCGCGAAGTCAATCATGCGGTACGTGCCGGCGAACGGAACAGCCGGCTTGGCACGGTCGTTCGTGAGCGGTTGCAAGCGTTTTCCTTCACCGCCGGCGAGGACGATTACGAGCACGGTCGGTTCAGCAGGCATCGCTCTCCAACGTACCCGAGCCGGGTGCGTCCGAACAGGTGGTGAGGGACTTCTTAGCGCTGCAGCTCGACGTACAGGTCGCGGTACCGCTTGGCCGGTTCACGCCACGACCAGTCGACCGTCATGATCCGCTTCTGCAGCGCCGCCCGTCGACGCCTGTCCGTCACGCGTCGCCCGGCACGGAACATCGCGGCCAGCAAGTCGGTCGGCTCGCCAGAGCGGGCCACGAAGCCACGGCCGGCAGTCGGTCTGTCGGAACGCTCAGCGGCGTCAACATCAGGGACCGTATCGACGAGGCCACCGACGGCTGTGACGACCGGAATCGCCCCGTAACGCATTGCCTGCATCTGTGTCAGCCCGCACGGCTCGAAACGGCTCGGCATGAGGAACAGGTCGCCGCCGGCGAACATCTGCTGCGACAGCGCCTCGTCGTATCCCTCGACGAAAGCCAGATGTTCCGGGTGCGCGGCGACGAGACGGTGGAGTTCGGCGGCAAGTGCGGCATCGCCTGATCCGAGAATGCCGAGCCGCATGGGAATGTCAGCGAGCAGCGGGATGAGCGGCGTAATGAGATCGACGCCCTTCTGATGAGTCAGGCGGGTGACGATCGTGGCGAGAGGAACGTCGTCGTCGGGCAGACCGAGCCGTTCGAGCAGCGCTGTCCGGTTGGCCGGCCGCTGAGTGAGTGTCTTGGCATCAAAGTTCTGGACGAGCAAAGGATTATCTGCCGGATTCCAGACGTCGGTGTCGATGCCGTTGAGAATCCCAACGAGCGCATCGCCGCGGGCACGGAGCGCCGCGTCGAGCCCAAACCCGCCCTCGGGTGTCGTGATCTCGGTGACGTAATGCGGTGACACAGCAACGATGCGGTCGGCAAGCGCAAGGGCCCCAGACAGTGGGTTCGTATCGCCCCACCATTCGTAGTGTTCGGCGTTCGGGCCGATCACGTCGAGCCATTCAGGCCCGGCAACCCCCTGGTAAGCGAGGTTATGGATCGACACGACAGTCGGTGGCGGCGATTCGAGGGCCGCCAACGCAGCCCCCGTGTGCCAGTCGTTGAGATGGAGGATGTCGGGCGGATCAGCCTCGACAAATGCAGCGATCGCGCGGGAGAACCTGAAGAACCGTTCGTCGTTGTCGACCCAGCCGCGGCCGTCGGCGTCGAGGTACGGATGCGAACGGGCCATGCCGGGCACACTGATCAAGTGCAGTGGGCCGACCTCGGGATGGCGCCCGCTCCGCACCAACGCTGCACCCACCCAGGCAGGCACATCGAGGGTCGTGACGGTCTCATCGATCAGGCTGATGCCGCCGTAGTCGGGCATCACGAGATCGACGTTGACACCAAGCCGACGGAGTTCGGCACTGAGGCCAGCGGCCGCTGCGGCAAGCCCACCAACGGTGGCGACCGGAGAAAGTTCGGCGGTGGCGAACACGACGCGCATGAGCGCAGTCTGGCCGATATCGCGCAAGATACGGTGCTTGACTGACCCTTGTGTCCGAGACAACGCCCATCGACTCCTCAATCCCCAGCGACCTCGATGCATCGAGCCGCGACGAACTGAGTGAAGACATCCGTCTCCTGGGCCGCTTGCTCGGCGAGATCGTCCACGGGCAGGCCGGCGAGAAAACCTTTGAGCGCATCGAGTCCGTTCGACAGCTTGCCGTCAACGGCCGACGGGAGGGCCACAGTGCCGTCGAGGCGCTTCGTGATGCGCTGAGCGGTCAGCCGATCGAAGAGCAGCTCAACGTAATCCGGGCATTCGATTGGCTCTCGCTGCTGGCCAACACCGCAGAAGACGTACACGTCGAACGGCGTCGTCGGTTTCACCGGGTTGCACGCAGCAGCCCCCAGCCCGGCAGCCTCGACGCCACGTTCGAGCGGCTCGCTCGGCCCGATGTCTCCGACGCGCGTGTCGCCGAAGTGCTCGGCGAACTCCAGGTCTCCCCCGTCATCACCGCACACCCCACCGAGGTCCGACGCCAGACGATTCTTGACGTGCTCCGTGTCGTTGCCGAACTCCTCAACGAGCGCAGCAGCCACGACGCAGACGATCCAACGACCGATGACATCGACAAGGCGCTGCACACCAACATCCTGACGCTCTGGCAGACCGCCATCTTGCGACTCTCCAAGCTGCGCGTCCGCGACGAAATCAACGAAGCGCTCCGCTATTACCCGGCGAGCCTGTTCGAGACGGTTCCCGCTCTCGCCAGCGATCTGGAAGCTGTCGCCGCTGCCCGCTTCGGAGCGAACAACGTCGACGCCTCCAAGGCGATCAGCATGGGGTCATGGATCGGCGGTGACCGCGACGGCAACCCGTTCGTCACCGCCGATGTGATGCGGCTCGCCATCGGGCGCCAAACTCACGTTGCGCTCGAGCGCCACCTGTCCACCGTGTACCGCTTGAGCCGTGACCTGTCATTGTCGGCTCGCCTCATCACACCAACTGACGAGCTCCTCGCCCTCGCTGACGCGTCGTGCGACGACTCTCCGTTCCGCGCTGACGAGCCGTACCGGCGAGCGCTGCGCGGCATACACGCGCGCCTCCACGCCTTCGCTGTCACTGCGATCGACCCAGACATCGACGATGTTCCCGGCCCGGTTCCCGACATCCCCCGCCCGGCCTACACGGCGATCGAGGAACTACAGACCGACCTCGGCGTCGTCGAGGAATCCTTGCGATCGCACGGCGCAGGCGACCTCGCCGACGCCATGGTCGAGCCAGCCCGCCGCGCCGTTGCCATCTTCGGCGCCCACCTCTGCGGCCTCGATATGCGCCAAAACTCCGCAGTCCACGAAGTCGTCGTTGCCGACCTGTTGGCGAACGCCAACGTCCACCCCAACTACCTCGCACTCGACGAGGCCGAGCGCGTCCAATTGCTCACCACTGAACTCGATTCGCCTCGCCTGCTGCGCCACCCAAACGCGGCCTACGACGAGCAGACCATCGGCGAACTCGACGTACTCGACGAAGCTGCCCGCTCGGTCGCACGTGTCGGCAAGCGCTCCATCCCGCACTACGTGATCTCGATGGCCGAAACGGTCAGCGATGTGCTCGAAGTGGCCGTGCTCCTGAAGGAAGTCGGCCTCGTTGAACCTGCATCTACATCGAGCACGGGCACCCGTCCGGCCAGCGCTCAGCTCGACATTGTGCCGCTCTTCGAGACCATCGGCGACCTCGCGAACTCGGCCGAGACGTTGACCGCCATGCTGGCAAACCCCGTCTACAACCAACTCGTTGCGTCCCGTGGGGATCGACAGGAGGTGATGATCGGTTACTCCGACTCGAACAAAGACGGCGGCTACCTGTCGTCGCAGTGGAACCTCTTCGCCGCGCAGGCCGCGCTGGTCGAAGCCGCCGACGACGCCGGCATCCGACTCCGTCTGTTCCACGGCCGCGGTGGCACCGTTGGTCGCGGCGGCGGCCCCGCATACCAGGCAATTCTCGCCCAACCGGCCGGCTCCGTCGATCGTGCGATTCGCCTTACCGAGCAGGGCGAAATGGTTGCTGCCAAGTACGCCACCCCGGCCCTCGCCCGCCGCAACCTCGAGACATTGCTGTCGGCCACCATCGAGTCGTCGTGCCTCGACGCTGAACAGTTGGGCGCGCCGAACAATGATTTCACCGCGACGATGCAACAACTCGCTGACGCCGCCTACGACGCCTATCGCGCACTCGTCTACGGCGACGATCGGTTCGTCGACTTCTTCCGGTCCATCACGCCAACCAATGAGATCGCCATGCTCAACGTCGGCAGCCGCCCTGCGTCACGCAAGAAGTCCTTGGCCATCGAAGATCTCCGTGCAATCCCCTGGGTGTTCGGCTGGACGCAATGCAGGCTCATGATCCCGGCATGGTTCGGTGCTGGCTCTGCATTCGAGTTGGTCGCAGAGAACGACCCAGATGCCGCAGACCGCTTCGTCCAGATGTATGCCGAGTGGCCGTTCTTCACAGCAATTGTGAACAACATGGGCATGGTGCTCGCGAAGGCCGACATCGACATCGGCCGCCGCTACGCCGACGTTCTCGTCGAAGATGATGCGACGCGCAACGACATCTTCGGAGCCATCGAAGCCGAGCACGCCTTGACTCGCCGTTGGCACGAGCGGATCACCGGTTCACCCGACCCTCTCGCTGACAACCCGCTGCTCGCCCGCAGCCTCCGAAACCGCTACCCATACCTCGATCCGTTGCACGTCATGCAGGTCGACTTGCTCCGGCGTTTCCGCGACGGCGACGACAACGAACTTGTACAGCGCGGCATCCAGCTCACGATCAACGCCATCGCCACGGGTATCCGCAACTCCGGTTGATTTCTGCCATGTTGCGCGGATCTCACCGTGCGTGGTTACAATCTTGACCAATCTTGTCGTGTATACATCGTGAAGAAGAACTGGGTAGCTGCGATGACGCTCTTAGAACACACCGAACTGCCGCCGCTCAGCGACCAGTTGCCGCAGAAATTCTGGACGGGCACCTCGTACCACGCACCCAGTGCATACGAGGTCGACTGCACGCCGTTCGAGATGAACGATGCTGACCTCGAGCCTGACAGCGAGCTCGCTCAGCTGATGCAGCGCACCTACGACGATGTCGGTCTGGTGCTGCTCCGCAACACCGGTCTCACCGACCCAGCCCGCATGCGCCAGTTCGCGCAAATCATCGTCAGCGAAGACATGACCTACGAGGGCGGCGCCAACCCCCGCGACAGGATGGAGGGCAACGTCTATGAGATTGGCGCCCCGCTCGTTGCACGCCTCCCGTATCACCACGAGATGGCGTACCTCGGCAAGAGCACGTCGCTGATCAGTTTTCTCTGCCTCGACCCGCTCCCTGACGCCGGTGCCACATTTGTGAGCGACGGCGTTGCTTCGACCGACGCCATACTCGCCACGCCGCTCGGCCAGAAGCTCAAAGACCTCGGCGTCTGCTACCACCGCAGCCTCACCGACGCCGAGAATTTCATCGGCGAAGTCGGCTACGGCGTCTACAACCACTGGCAGAAGTCATTCGAAACCGATGACGCCGCAGTGGCCCAGGCCAAAGCCGAAGAACTCGGCTTGATCGTCGAGTGGGGCGAAAACCGCCTCATGCGGACCCGCTACTACAACCCGGCCTTCGAGTACTTCCCGACACTTGACCGGAACATGTTGTACTCCAGCCTCGCCGACCACGGCCTGTGGTTCGACACGTGGCCGCTCGTCCAGCATCTCCCGTTCGGGGCTCGGCCGCTCCACATGACCTACGGCGACGACAGCGAGTTCACCCGCGACGAGTTGCAACGGTTCATCGATGTGTACGACGAGTTCGGCACCAAAATCGACTGGGAGCGCGGCGACGTCTCGGTGATCTGCAACTATCGCTTCGCACACGGACGCCCCGGGATTGTTCTCGGCGAGGGTGAGACCCGCAAGTTGGGCGTGCTCCTCGGCGAGCAGTTCGATCGGGTCGGCCAGCGCGACGACAAGTGGTGACGGCGCTGGCCAACCAGGCCTGACGCTTAGACGCGTTCGATGATGATTGCCGGGGCCATCCCACCGGCAGCACACATCGTGATCAAGCCAAACTGCTTGTCTTGACGTTCGAGCTCGTCGAGCACCGTACCGATCAGGATCGCACCGGTTGCACCAATCGGGTGACCGAGCGCCATGGCGCCGCCGTTGACGTTGACCTTGCTGCGATCGAGATCGAGATCGCGCTGGAACTTCTCGGAAACCACAGCGAACGCTTCGTTGATCTCCCAGATGTCGATGTCGTCCTTGGTCATGCCAGCCTTTTGCAGAACCTTCAGCGCTGCAGGCACCGGGGCGTTCAACATCAGCGTGGGATCGTCGCCCATGTTGGCCGTGGCCACGACGCGTGCTCGGGCCTTCAGGCCGTGGGCCCTGGCGTAGTTCTCGCTGGTGATCAGGATCGCCGCTGCACCGTCGACGACGCCTGACGAGTTGCCAGCGTGATGCACATGGTTGATGTCGAGGTCGGGGAACTTCTGGTTGATCAGCTCGCGGAAGGTCTTTGAACCTGTCCCGTCCTCAGCAATGTGGCGGTAGTCGGCAATCGCCGAGAAGCTCGCCGACAGCTTCGCAAGCGACTCGGCAGTCGTGCCAGGCCGCGGAAACTCTTCGCGGTCGAGCGCAAGGGTGCCGTCGAGGTTGTACACCGCGATGAGCGACTTGTCGAAACGGCCCTCCTTGATCGCGATCTCGGCCTTGCGCTGCGAGTCGGCAGCGTGCGCGTCGAGTGCTTCGCGTGAGATGCCTTCGAGCGTGGCGATTGCGTCGGCGCACACACCCTGATGCGATTGCGGATGCAGTTCCTGCAGGTGCATGTTGTTCGCTCCCATGGGCATCAAGCCCTTCTTCGGGAGCGACATCATCTCGGTACCACCGGCGATCACGACGTCTTCCATCCCCGCCATGACGGCGTGCGATGCATAGTTCGTCGTGGTGATGCCGGAGCCGCAGAAGCGGTCAAGAGTCGCGCCGCTGGCTCTGATGTCGTACCCGGCGTCGAGGGCAGCCATGCGGCCGAGGTCGCCGCTCTGCTCCTGGACCTGCGAGCTCGTGCCCCAGATGATGTCGTCGACGTCGCCAGTGTCGAGGTCGTTGCGGTCACGGATTGCTTCAAGGACCGTGCGGGCGAGGTGTTGCGGGTGCAGGTGCGCCAATGCGCCCTTGCCCTGTTTGCCGACGCCGCGGGGTGTGCGGCAGGCGTCGATGATCAGTGCGTCAGACATAGGTGGTCTCCTTGAGATGCCGGGATGGCGTGCGTCGTGTTGAGTGCGACGTTAGAGAAATCGCGCTGTGGCACCGCAGCCGGAGCGTTGCAATCGGCCTACTCAGACCTGGCCAATCAACTCTCGTGCGACGTCGGCAGCGACATCGTTCTTTGCTGCCAGCGGCGGAAGGATGACGATCTGATCGAGGCCTGCAGCGTCGAGTTCACCGATCCGGGCTCGCAGGTCGTCTGGTGTGCCGACCAAGCAGGCGCGTTCGATCAGTTCTTTCGTGACGAACCGTTCCTCTTCGGGGATCACCCAGCAGTTGTGACCGAGATGCGTCCGCAGATGACGGCGCTCTTGCGGAACGGCCTCGACCGCAGCGACGTAGTCGTCCCACATCGGCAAGAGGTGTGCCGGCGGGCGTCGACCGAACTGGGTGAGCTGTTCGTAGCTGTAGTGCAGCGCAGCAATGGCGAACGCTCCGACCTGTTCCTTCACACGATCCGAGTCGATCGCCTCACCAGGTTCGAGCACAGCGATCGTCGTGAGTGTCGCAATGGGAAACGCGTGTCGGTCGGTGGAGAGTCCGTGCTGTTCCCGGCCGGCGGCAATCGCTGTACGGATCCCACGCACCGCGACTGGCTCAGGTGGCACCGATGTGATGAGGCCGTTGCCATACTTGGCCGCGAGACCGAGTGCCTTCGGCCCGAACGCAGACACGTAGACGGGCGGCACCGGGTCGTGCCGCACGAACCCATACTCGGGCATCTGGTGGCGGATCGGCGCAGTGTGACCGTTCAACGTGTAGTCGACTTCTTCGCCACGCAGCAGCGCTGTCAGAACGCGGAGGTACTCGTCGAATTCGGCGATTCGTTGGGGTTTGTGGCCCATGATTCGCATTGCCGTGTTGCCGGTGCCAATGCCGCAGAACGTCCGGCCTGGCGCCAGCTCATTGATTGTGCCAATCGCTGCTGCGGTGACCGGCGCGATGCGCGTTCCGGCGACTGCGACGCCTGTGCCGATGTTGATCGTCGACGTCCGGTCGGCGGCGAGCGCAAGGAGTGCATAGACGTCACTCCAGATCATCTGGCTGTCGGCGAGCCAGGCGTGTGTGAAGCCAAGCCGTTCGGCCGCGACCACGTCGTCGATGTCGGACGGGCGGGAGGCGATGCAGACGCCGAAATCCATAGTGTGCTCCAGCTCTAACGGAACGCCGCGAGGCGTTCGTTGGTGTCGTCGATCGGGTAGTCGGTCGACGCTTCGTACGCCAGGCCATCGGTCAGTCCCTCTTGTTCGGCGACTCGGAAGAGGTCTTTGTATGCGGCGAGGGACCCCCTACTGTTGGCAACGATCACGTCGATGAGTTGGTCAACGGCGGCGTTGAGTTCATCCCGTGGAACTGACCGAGCGGCGAGTCCGATTGCTGCTGCCTCGGGGCCGCGTACGTTGCGTGCCGTCAGCGACAGTTCGCGCGCCTTCGTCATGCCCGCCGCCGCGGGGAGTCGTTGGCTCATCCCCCACGTCGGTCGCAACCCGAATTTGGCGTGGGTGTCAGCCAGCGTGGCCTCGTCGGCAACGACCATGATGTCGCAGGCCAAAGCGATCTCGAGCGCCCCGGTGAAGCAGAAACCGTTCACTTTTGCGATCGACACGATCGGCCCGTTGGCCAGCTTGTCGATGAGGGCCCGCGCAGGAATATCGAGAATGTCTCCGACCACGCCATTGACAAGTTCGCGATCGCCGAGAGCCTTGAGATCAACGCCCGCACTGAAGGCTCGTCCGCTACCAGTGAGCACGACGACCCGTTGTGTCGGATCATCGATCGCTGCACCGATCGCTTCGTCGAGAGCGACGAGCATCGTTGGCGTCAGCGCGTTGAGGGCATCGGGTCGATGCAAGGTGATGGTCGTGACGGCGCCGGAGCGCTCAATCAGAATTTCGGTGTCGGTGGTAGCCACGACCGCAGTCTCCACCGTTTGTGGTCTGCCGACAGAGCCGGAGTGGGACTGCCGGCAATCAGCTCCGGTCGAACCACACCGAATCGAACCACGTCGCACCGGTGATCGAACATCGCAACGGCAAGCCATCAGGAGAAGTCCGGTTACACACACCCTGCACCTCGGCCCGGAATGCGTTGTCCCATGCCGTGTGGTCGAGGAACACGTACGTGGCAGCGTCGTTCGTCTGTCGTGTGATCTCCTGCCAAAGTTCAGCACGGCGCGCATCGTCAGGCGTCGCCTGCGCCTCGGCGATGAGGGCATCGCGTTCGTCGGTGCAGTAGCGGGCGAAGTTCAACGAGATGACGTCGATGGTTCGACAGATCAAGAAGAGCCGATCGAGCGACGGGTCGACCGCACCGAACTGCCTCCAAATCGCAGCGTCGTATTGGCCGAGTGCGATCTCTTGAATGTGCGTGTCTTGCGCGAGTTCGTCGAAGGCGACATTGAAGTGTCCGCCCCATCCCTGATCGAGAATCTCTGCCGTTCGCGTGGTGATGACCGCCGGCCCAAACCACTGCAACTCGACATCGATCTTGCCACCAGAACACTGGTCAGGGACGTCCGCGCAGTAGTCGGCAACAAGTGGTGTCGCAGCGTCAGGGTCGTCGCCCGCCTGGACGACATCAGGGGCATAGAAGGGGCTGTCCAATGTGAACATCTGGTTGGCGTCGGGCGCAACACCAAGGGCGATGAGGTCGCGATACGCCTGGAGCGGTGTGGCCAGCGTCAGCGCTTGGCGGGCGCGCAGGTCGTCGAACGGCGGGCGCGAGGCGTTGAGCATGACGAAGCTTTCCTCCCCTGACGTGTCGATGA